>DAWK01000087.1:0-3254 GCA_002509745.1 Methanobacteriaceae archaeon UBA349
AAATAGTCCTTAAAATCAGTTTATTTAATTTTTAACTGGTTTTAATCTTTTTTTATTTAATCCCCCTAAACGAATTTTAAAATTTAATAAATAGTAACAGTTTTATTTATTCCATAATTTTAATTAATAATATCAATAAATAAAAATTATTAAATTAATTTTAAGTAAAATAAATCAAATATAATTATAATCCTCAAAGAGTGTTTCTATGCCAAAAAGATACGAAGGAATGGCCTACTGGGAAATAGTAAGTCGGCAAATGAGTATTGTGAGTAAAAATCAGCAAGAGAGGTTTAAAGATTCTAAAATAACTGTAATCGGTTGTGGAGGAATTGGGGGAGCCGCCATTGAAATACTGGCCCGTATGGGTGTAGGCCATATAAAAATTGTGGACAAAGACTCATTTGATGTATCTAATATCAACCGCCAGCTTATGAGCAGCTTTTACAGTGTAGGAAAATCTAAAACCCATGTTACTCAAGAAACCATTCAGTCCATAAATCCATTTATTGAAGTTGAAGTCTTTGAAGGCGAATTAAATGAATCTAATGTGGAAAAAATCATTGAAGATAGTGACTTAGTAATTGATGCCCTGGACAATCTAGTTTCCCGGATTATTCTAAACCGTCAAGCTAGAGAACTTGAGATTCCATTCATTCACGGGGCTATTCACGGCACCATGGGACAATTATGTGTTTTTAATAACGAAACACCATCTTACGAAGAATTATTTAAATTACCATCACAAAATAAAGAATTGAGTCCAGAAGTCATTGCAGAAGTCCTTAAATTAAGTCAAGACATTCCTCCTGTTTTAGGGCCAGTACCCAACATAGTTGGTTGCTTGCAGGCCTCTGAGGCATTTAAGATCATTACAGGAAAAGGAAAAGTCATTCTGGCCCCGAAGGTTTTGAATTTTGATTTAATGCGTGGAGAACCATTTTCGATGATTGAATTATAATAATCTAAAATAACATGTTATTTTTTTTAAAGACTAATTAATTAAAAACAAATATTAGCTAAACTTTATTTTTAAAAAAAGAAAAAAAATAATTAATTTTTACTTTCTAATTAATTGTTTAATTAATGTCAATAATGAGGAATTTAGAAAATCTAAAACCAATAAAAATCCAATTAATATTAGCATTAATTCAATAAAATGTACTGATTAAGCTGTCCATAAATCTTATTATTCAATGGTCAAAAAATCATAGTCAAAACATTTATATATAATTAAAAGGAAATCTCTTTCCGGTGTAAATATACCTTATTATATAATTATTTTAAATTCACGGAGGTATTAATCCATGTCAGATAAAGTAGGACAAATAATTAGTAAAATGGACGAATGCGGCGTTAAGTTCGTGCGACTCCAGTTTGTAGACATACACGGAATTCCTAAAAATATGGCCGTTCCCATCAACAGGCCAGACCAGATCGAAGATATTATAAATGACGGTCTTCTGTTTGACGGTTCATCCGTTTCAGGATTCGTAAATATAAATGAAAGTGACCTTATTCTAAAACCAGACCCAGAAACATTCTCCACTCTCCCATGGAGACCAGAAGAGAAGGGTGTTTGCAGATTTATCTGTGACGTATACTGGCCAGACGCCAAAACACCTTTTGAAGGAGACCCTCGATACGTATTGAGAAAAGCTCTAGAAAAAGTAGAAAAATCCGGATACGAATATAACGTAGGCCCAGAACCAGAATTTTTCATCTTGGATCAGGACGAAGAAGGAAACATAATTCCTCATGATGATGGTGCTTATTTCGATGTAGAACCTGTTGATAAAGGAACCGACATACGAAGACGATTGGTAATGGATTTGGAAGCATTGGAATTTGATATAGAAGTTTCTCACCACGAAGTAGCTCCTGGTCAACACGAAATTGATTTCAAATTCGACAAAGCTTTAAAAACTGCTGATGCAGTAATCACCTTTAAACAGGCCATTAAAGCTATAGCAGATAATATGGGCCACTATGTGACCTTCATGCCAAAACCATTCTTCGGAGAAAATGGAAGCGGCATGCACATCAACCAGTCCTTATTCAAAAACGGTGAAAACGCATTTTACGACCCAAATACAGAAAATCAGCTTTCTGAAGAAGCTATAAACTTCACTGGTGGTCTATTAAAGCACTCCAAAGCTCTAGCAGCCATATGTGCTCCAACCATAAACTCTTACAAAAGGTTAGTTCCAGGATACGAAGCTCCAGTATATATTGCTTACGGTCTCAAAAACAGATCCACCCTAGTCAGAATCCCTGCATCCCGTGGAAAACGTACTCGTGTCGAGTTAAGAATGCCCGATCCATCTTGTAACCCTTACTTAGCATTTGCAGCTGTTTTAGAAGCGGGTATGGACGGTATTAAAAACAAGGTTGACCCAGGAGAAGCAACAGAAGTGGATGTATTTGGAAAAACCAGCGCTGAGTTAACCGATATGGGAATAGATGTTTTACCATCCAGCCTATGGGAAGCTTACCACGCTCTGGAAGCCGACGAAGTAATTAAATCTTCACTTGGCGACCATGTTTTCGAACAGTTCATGTCCATTAAACGCAAAGAATGGGATGACTATAGAATACAAGTATTCCCCTACGAATTAGAGAAATATTTAACTATATAATCTCTAATTTAATTTTTTATTTTAATATTTTTTTATTTACGGTTAATTTTAAATAAGACTTATATAAGACCCCCTCTAACATTATTAGGGTGGTAATTACATGCCCAATGAAACTGATCAAAAGATGATGGAAATTCTAAGGATTCTCGCTGACCGCGAGGAAGTTCTTGGAGCAAAGACCATCGCTGAAGAATTAAAAAGAAAAGGTTATAACCTAGGAGAGCGTGCTGTACGCTATCACATGCGCATCCTAGATGAAAAAGGATTTACCGAACGTATAGGATACGCCGGAAGAGAAATAACCAATAACGGCCTTAATGAATTGAAAAAAGGTCTAATTTACGATCAAGTAGATTTTATTTTCTCAAAATTTGAAAGTATGATTTATCAAACTACCCTTGATGCAGTTAAAGCTCAGGGCAAAGTAGTGGTAAATACTTCCAGTTTTAATGATAAGAAAGCCCTGAATATCATAAAAGAGGTTTTCGAAGGAGGCATAGGTGTAAGTCCTCTGGTTCAAATCGATGAAACGATTAATGAACAAAGTTCCCAAAAAGAGGTTCTACTGAAAACAGTTTGTGGAACCACTATTGATGGTATGCTCCTTAATGAAGG
>DAWK01000087.1:3328-32524 GCA_002509745.1 Methanobacteriaceae archaeon UBA349
GGAATGATACCTGCCAATTTTAGAATTATACCAAGCTCTTCTAAAGAAATAGCAGAGCAGATGTTCCAGAATTTAGAAAAAATTGGAATTTCAGGTATGCTCAAAATAGGAGAAGATGGGGAATCTGTTCTAGGAGTTCCTGTAGAAGATAATATGGTAGGAATTGCCGTGACTGGAGGAATTGCTCCATTATGTGCAGCTAAAGAAGCTGGATTTGATGTTAATATAAAATTAGCTGAAAATTTAATGGATTACAGTGAACTTAATAAAATTGGATCATTTAAAAGTGCCTTGAAATCTTCAAATAATGAAAACGGCCAAAAAGTTAAATTTTTGCTTTCTAAGGCCTGGAATTTAATACAACAAGTTGATTTTGATCCTCAGACTCAAAAAGGACATATGATTGCCAATATATCCTATGTACCCAAAGAACATCTAGAAGAATCTCTGGAAATTATGGGCGAAATCTTCAAAGATCATCCGGAGTATTGTACCAGTCCTTTTTATAAAATAGTGGACCATCCAGAGGATAAAAATAAAAAAGGGATTGCTACCGTGTGCAGCTTGACCTTGGACGGGATTTTAATCAAAAACGGAATAATGTCCACTCCAAAATACGGTGGAATTCTAGAAATGGAGGAAAAAGGGCCCCGATTCGTAGAACTAACAGCATATAGTGGTTCTTCTCTGGATCCCCACGAGATATATATCTCCAAAGATATGACCTCTGTTAATGAAGCTCTTACTGGATACGGTCGATTATTGGCTGGTTTAAAAGAAATTCCTTACTTGACCCGGCCCCATGCGCTAGAAATATTGTCACATATACAAGATGCTGGATTATCCGTGCTTAAAATTGGAGAACCCAGTGAATTAGTTTATAATGCTAAAGTAGAGCGTTATAGAGTAGGAATAGTTGCTCCAGGTGGTTTAAATCCTTTAGCAGCGGTTAAAGAGCAGGGCATTTCTGTAGAACCTAAAGCTGTGGAAACCTTGGTTGAACTTAAGGAATTAGAAAAGATTATTTAAAAAATCTCTAAAATTATATTCACAGATTTATTTTTAATTAATATTTTTTATTTAAAAAACAAGCATTTTTAATTAAATTTCATATGATAGGTTTTAAATATTGGAAAATGAAACATAGATTAATTACATAATCGGGTGATGATATTGAAAAAAACTGAAAATCTTAGTGCTAGTTGTGACGAAATTTGCCAGTACATAAATAACGAAGTAAAAAATGGAGATACCGTTCGTTTATCTATTGGAAGAGTTTACATTCCAGGGAAAGTAATAACCAATAATGACGGTGTCATTCAAATTAAGATTGATAGTGAAATGATAAAAGGATTAACTACCATTGACGTGGAAAAACTCAAAGAACATCTTATAGAGGTTGAACACGAATGTGAAGATGGTATATGTGTTTTAGAAGCTACAGATGATTGATAAAATTTATTATTAATTTTTAAGGTAAAATAGAAAAATTATATAAAAATTAATTACAGGTGAGAATATGGATGCAATTATAACCATTTTAATTTTACTTATGGTGAGTTTTGCCTTGGTAACTATTATGAGCCAACTATTAAACAAAAATACCCCTAATTACTAAACATTTTATTTTTTTATAGAAATCGATATGTTTATATATTCACTTCGTGAATTATTATATATCAATTATGTGGAGGCCCATCTAATGCCAGTGATTATTGACCAAGAAAAATGCGAAGGAATATCAGAATGCCCTGGAGAAGGATTGTGTATCAAACTCTGTGAAAAAGGAGCATTAGAAGAAAAAGACAACCAAATTGTATTTATTTCAGAAAAGTGTGACGATTGTGATATTTGCATACAAAACTGTCCCAGCCAGGCCATAGTGAAGGAATGATAAAATGGTAGTTGTAAAAAGAGAAGGAAAGCAAAATCGTTCTCTAGAACATAAAAACCAAAAATGTCTAGGCTGTGGCATTTGTACCGATATTTGTCCCACTAGTGCCCTGCGGCTGGGTCCTATTCTTCCCATAGCAAGAGGACTTTTAAAAATTGATTTTATAAGTATTAACCAAGAAAAATGCTGCCTATGTGGATTATGTGCTTCTTCTTGCCCATTTGATGCTTTAGAATTTTGTATAAATGATGAAAATACACGGCATATGAAACAATATCCACAATGGAACCATAATGCATCCATAGATGAGAAAGAATGTATCTACTGTGGTAAATGTGCCATAGCTTGTCCCAGAGACGCTATACACCTACAAAGAAAATTACCAGCTCGATCGGATTTAGTATTTGGAGAAACAGAGGTAGATCTGGATAAGTGTGTTTACTGTGGTATGTGCGAAGAAATGTGTCCTGCAGATGCCATTACCATTGAAAAAAATGAAATCAGTTCCGATAAACCCTACGTTGGCAGCAGCACTAAAATAGACGAATCAAAGTGTATTTACTGCGGAATATGTAAACGTATTTGTCCTGAAGACGCCATTAAAATTGTTTGTACAACTTGTATGAATAGAGACAATATTAAGCCCGTCGCAGTAGATGGAGATATAATTCTTGATGAAGACCAGTGCATAAATTGTGGCTGGTGCCAGGAAATTTGTCCAGTTGATGCAGCCCATGTTACCAAGCCATTTGAAGGAAATATAACCTTTGAAGAGAATTTTGAGTGCAAAGGAGATTCATGCCACGCTTGTGAGGATGTTTGCCCATGCAATGCTATTAGTATGGTGGATAACCATTCATTTATTAACCCTCAGTTTTGTGTTCTATGTGGGGCTTGTGAACGAGCTTGTCCTCAAAAAGGAATAGTTATAGAACGTATTGACATGCGACTAGCAAATGTACGTTCCACTTCGTGGGATAAACGATTGAATAGCCTAAAACAATCCAAATGAAGTTCATTTTTGATAATTTAAAAAATAGAAAACTCCTCATTTTTCTATTTTATTTTTTTTATTTTTTATACTGAAATTGTAATTTTCTAAATTTTCTCACTCATTTTATCTAGAAAATCGATATGTATATATTTACATATCGATAATATATTCATTATCACATTAAAGGAGGTGAAAATGTGAATAATAAAAAAAATAAATTCTTGTTAATTGTATCAGTATTCCTATTTGCCTTATTCATTTGTGGATCTGCTTCAGCAACAGAAAATTATAATATTGGAGAATTAGTGACAAAAAACGCTATTTCAGATCCAGGATTAAATTTTTCTAATTCTGATGATGTTTTATGCATATCCAACGGTGGATCAGCACATTACAAAAATATGAGTACCGAAGACAGTTTGCAGGGCGTGGTTGATGCAACCAGCAATAAACCAGATAAACAGAAGATCAGCGTTGGGAAAGGAAATTTGATTGGAATTTCTGACCCATCAGGAACTCTATCATTTACATTTGTAACAAAAAAAGGAAACAAATTAATGGCCAAAAAATACCTGGCTACCACAACCGGTTCTGAATTAAGTATAACATCAAGTAGAACTGTTGATATTTCCAGTTATATCAGCGCATCAGACTGGAATAAAGCAAAAACTGAATTAGGAATTAATTCTTTTGAAATAGCCAGTATAGTTAATGCTTGGGCCTCTGGAGCACCTGTTGATCTTTTAAGAATAGCAGGTTCCAGTGGAGGAGTATCGCAAGGACTTTTAAGTGGATATGTAATGTCCAAAAGTATAAATCAGAATTATCCTTTATTAAGTGACAGTGAGTCTTACCACATCATAACCACTCCTGGGGGAGGCGATGACAATGTTCCTCAATATTTACTGGAATTAACACCTTTAAAATGGGTTAGAGACAGCGATAAAGTAAGTTATTTCAATTATATGGCTATGGATAATGGAGATCCTAACCAGGCCGCATATATGTGGTGGAATCGAGTTTCTCAAACTGGAGTTCTCATTTTAATGAGTTCTCAAAATTTGAAGAGTCAGTTCAGCACTGAAACTGGCCTATCTGTAGTAAGTGGTACTATAAGTGAAATAAAGTTTAATAACTGGTTATTGAACAAGTTAAATAATAATCCTGCCGTTTTGATTAATATAGACAGCCTAAAAACTATAAATAAAGAAAATTTCGACTATTTATGGTCTAAAGGTATAGACAAGAATTATATTAATGGTTTAACTGACGAAAGAAAGGACTACTTGATCAGTAATGTCCTAACAACCAATGATTATAATAATATGTATAATATTGGAGAGCAGGCCGCATTACTGGCAAAAAATGTACTTGGATTCCAAAAAGGAGATTCTGATTTAGCCGTGCTTAGTTCAGCAGGTTATGTGCTTTTAAATGGATTTTCAACTCAGGGCGCACTTGACGGAGCAATTAGTGTTACTGGCACCACACTATCTAATTTGATGAATCTTAAAAGAGCCATGTGGCAGCCATTATGGTTCACTTTTGTCAAAAAAGATGGTGCGCAGTTGAATGCTGTAATTGTGAATTATGTGAATGGTGCTCTCATAGCAAGTCAAGTATACAATATATCAGCAGAGGCCCTGAAAAATAATGCCTATGCAAAATCAGTTTCGGCTGCATTTTCAGGTGGTGCTGCAGATAAGCCTTACTTCCAGCAAGATTATTACATAGTGAGTCTAGCAAACCAGTGGGCCGTCGGAGTACCCTATGATTATCAAATTTCAGGTATAGGTGGTGGATGTCCGGGTTCGGGGCTATCACAGGGATATTTAATAGCCAATTATGTTTTAAATAAATATCCTTTAGCACCTGGGCAGCAATATATAACTATCAGCATACCGGCTCATTGTAAAGAACAGGTTATAATAGATTCTTTAGGTGTTTCTACAGCTTTAGGTACTTATTATAGCTTGGGTTTATCAGGATATACATCAGATGCTAATTTAGCAGGAATATTTATTCTGTGGAGCGAAAGTACCCATACTGGTAAAGCAATAGTGCTGGATATGAACCGTGACCTTATAAATGCCATGCAAAACCAGGATGTGGGTAGTAACAACTATTACTATAAAACCATGTACTGGGCATTATGGTATTTAGAAAAGGCATTTCCAGGACAAGATCGTTATGAAGAGGTTTTGGGTGCCTTTAAGGTTACTAGGGAAATACCAATTACTCAAAAAGAGTTAAGTACCATGTTAGCTGCCGGAGGAGACCCGGTTCAGTTCGTATTAAATTACGTTGTTCCAGTTACTCCACCTACAGATAATAATACAAATCCCACCGACCCGACAACTAATCCTACAACAGATCCTTCAGGACCAGCAAACCCAATTAGTCCTGTAGATCAAGGTACAATATCTGAAGAAATTATAAGTGCTTTGAATACAGTTTTAGCAACTGATCAGTTTAGTGAAACTACTAAAGAAGTTGCTTCAGGATTACCCTTAGAGAAATCTACAGCCTCAGCAACTTCTGTAAGTGGTATGCCCATGGTAACAATGGTGACTCTACTTTTATTAAGTGTTTTTGCTCTGGGACTATACTTTAGTAGAGAAAACATCATTTCCATTCTGAAAAAATCTGAAAAGTTAGGGAAGTAGGTTTAAACCTCTCCCATTATTATTTTTTTTGATTTATAATAAATTCTATTTAAGATTAAAGATAATTATGAAAAATAATAATTTATTTTCACCTTCCCGATTATCATATCAACATTTATTCAGTAGACGTAATAATGTCTTTCTAATTAAATCCTCGGATAATAAAACTACCCCATTTATAATGAAGTTTTATTCAGAGCCCAATTCCATGTTAAAAAGTAACATAGAGTATAAAAATCTTATTAAATTAAATAGAGAAGGTCTTAATGTTCCTCATGTTAAAAAAAACAAAGATCATTACAATATAATAGAATACATACCCGGGGTTTTGGTGAGTGATTTAGCTTACAGACTAAATAAAGGAGAGTGGATTAAAAAATTAGCCTGCTGGATGTTCAAATTGCATTCCATAAAATTGAATTCCAAGCAGAAGAAGAATAAAAAATCCTATTTAAAAGGAGACTGTAATTTGAGGAATTTTATTTACTATGAAAACCAGATCTATGGCCTTGATTTTGAAGAAAAATTATTTGGAGATCCTCGACAAGATTTAAGCGAAATCTGTGTTTTCATTCTAGATAACAAAGTGGATAATCCTGATAAAATATTTATAGCACTAAAGTTTTTAAAAGAATATGAAAAATTATCCGGCCAGAAAATAAATGATTTAGGTCATTTTTTAAGAAAAAGTATCATTAATAGTCAAAAAAGAAAAAATAAATATAGAAAAAGTTTAAAAAAAGTTTAAAAACATGGTTTTTGTTTTAAATTACTTTTTGGCAATCATTACTTCACTGGATTTAATAATAGCCATTACTTCATCACCAACTTTTAAGCCCAGATCTTCTACGGCTTCTTTGGTAATGGTGGCTGTAATTTCGCCTGGAGTTTCAATTTTCATCTTTATTGTGGCGGTTACAACCCCTTCCTTGACTTCTTCCACTTTTCCTTTTAATGAATTTCTAGCACTTATTTTCATTATTCACACCTCTTAGAATTAATATTTGTTTTTTAATAGATATATGAATTAACCTAATATGCACATATCTAAAATAAATATTGTTAAATTTTTGGAATTTGTAACTTTTTAATAATCCTTTAAAAATATTTAATAAAAAGAAAAAGAAAATCGATAGGATTATATATTCAATTCGGTAAATTATTTTTGTTAAGAAATTTTTTAATATTCTAATTAATATTTTGGAGGTTAAAAATGAATAATAAGATTCTAGCAGCAATATTAATAATGATTATTGCATTGATAGGTGTTGGGGCTTATGCCATGAATGGGGGTTTCCAGGAAAAGCAAATCCTTCGAATATCAACCACAACCAGTTTAGAAGATACTGGACTGGTTGATAACTTAGAAACCGCTTTTGAGAAGGAACATCCCAACATCGATGTGCAATTTGTCTCAGCAGGAACTGGAATCGCACTTAAATACGGGGAAAAAGGTGACGCCGATATGGTTATAGTTCACGATAAGAAGAAAGAACAGCAATTCATAGACGATGGATACGGAACCAAGAGATATCCATTTGCCTACAACTACTTCTATATTGTGGGACCAACCAACGATCCTGCGAAAATAAAAGGCATGAAAAATGCCACAGAAGCATTTAAAAAGATTATGGAAGCTGGAGAAGCAAATTCTTCCGTAAAATTTGTATCCAGAGGAGATAATTCCGGGACCAACTCTCGTGAATTGAAAATCTGGAATAATACTAAAGCCAATTACAACTCCAGTATAAATGGATCTTCTTGGTACATTGAAACTGGAAAAGGAATGGGTGATACCTTAGTCATTGCCAATGAAAAATCGGCTTACACTCTATCTGATTCTGGTACTTACCTGGCATTTAAAGGAAATATAACTTTAGTTCCTTACCTGACCAGTGGTAAAGATCTTTTAAATGTTTATTCTGCCATACCAGTGAACCCAGAAAAGATAAAAGGCGTAAATTATAATGCTTCCATGGAATTTGTTGATTTCCTCTTATCAACCGAGGGCCAGCAGTTAATTGGAAACTATGGTAAAGAAAAATACGGACAAGCACTTTTTATTCCCTTGTATGGAAAAGGTGAACCTACTTAGGTAGTTTGATTTTTCTAATTCTCTTATTTTTTTTGAAATTTTTTGGGATAAATATATAAATTAATGGGTTAAACACCCATATATTCATTTTTTGGTGGTTTAATGAACGAGTTTTTAAATGGAATGTTACAGGCTATAAATCTAATTTTAACCTTAAATCCAGAATTAGTTGAAATAACCACCCGTACTCTTTTCATATCTCTTTCAGCCACATTCATAGCAGCCCTAATTGCCATTCCCCTGGGAGGATTAATTAATTTTAAAAAATTTAAGGGCAAAAGAAGTCTGATAAATCTAATTCAAACTTTATACAGTCTCCCCACAGTCCTGGTGGGTTTATTTGTATTTTTGCTACTCTCCCAACAAGGAGTATTCGGTGATCTCAATCTATTGTTCACCCCCACTGGAATGATAATAGGTCAGACCCTTTTAATATTACCCATATTAATTGGATTTACTATTACTGCCCTTAAAACCGTGGGGAAAGACCTCACAGATTTATCTATTTCCCTGGGAGCCAGTGAATTTCAGACCATTTACACCATAATGCGCGAGGCTAAGTACGCCATAATGGCCGCTGTGATTCTGGGATTTGGAAGAGCCATATCCGAAGTGGGTGTGGCCATTATGATTGGAGGAAATATCAGAGGGGCCACCAGAGTAATAACCACTACCATATCTCTGGAAACATCTAAAGGTAATTTAGAGCTTTCCATAGCTTTAGGGATTATCCTGCTGGGCATAGCACTTATAATCAATCTCATACTTAACCAGATACAGGAACCTTAACTGTAAAAAATCCAAAATAATGAATCTAAAAAAGAATTAAACCCCACTGAAATCAGGAAAAATAATTTAAAATAATCAGGAGAAAACATGAATATTTTAGAATTAGAAGGAATTTCAAAAAAATACGATCAAGAAGAGATTCTACTTAATGTTAACCTTAAAATTAAAAAAGGTACCAATTTAGGGCTTATTGGCCCTACAGGATGTGGAAAAACCACATTACTTAGAATAATTGATTTGCTGGAAACTCCTGATTCTGGAAAGATTGTTTTTAATGATATTGATGTATTAAATTCTTCAAAAAAAGAAAAAATTCAAATTAGAAGAAAAATAGGCATGGTATTTCAAAAACCAGTGGTTTTTAGAGGAACCGTTATGGAAAACGTGGCTTATGGCCCGGATATACGAGGCCGTGACAAAAATGAACTAAAAGGAAAAATAAGTGAAAAACTGGAATCCCTGGGGCTGGGAGGTTACGAAGACCGGGATGCTTCCAGCCTATCTGGCGGGGAAACCCAACGAATGGCGCTGGCTCGAGTGCTTATTAATGAACCAGAACTCTTAGTTCTGGATGAACCAACTGCTAATCTGGATCCCCTGTCCACTGAAAAAATTGAATCAATAATCCTGGAGCTTAAAAAGAATGAAAACACAGTTATAATGGCTACCCACGATTTAATCCAGGGCCAAAGATTATGTGATGAAATTGCCATTTTAAATCATAAAATTTTCCAGATTGGCTCCCCGGAAGATGTTTTTAGTAAACCAAAGAATCGTTTTGTGGCCGATTTTGTAGGGGTTAAGAATATCATCCAGGGCCATGCTGAAGCAGCTTCCGAAGGATTATCTGCCATAAAAACTAGCTCATTAACTATTTATTCGTCTGAATCATTGAATGGTTCGGTTCATGTGAGTATTCGGCCAGAAGATATTACGCTTTCCCTTAATAAAGTAGAAACCAGCGCCTTAAATGAATTTAAGGGCGAGGTTACAGAGATAAGTAAACAGGGTGCATTGGTTAATGTTAAAATAAGTGTTTCAGGGGAAATTTTCATGGTTTACATGACGAGAAAATCCTTTTTAGACATGGAACTTACCATTGGTTCACCAGTATGGATTCAGTTTAAGGCCTCGGCCGTTCATGTTTTTAAATAATATGAAATCAACATTTACTATATTTATAAATTTATGACTTTATCTGTGTATGCTGAGACTATTAATTAGATTTGAATAATTGTCCACCCATATGCTTTAAGTTAGCATAATTTATTTTAATAGTTGAACCTTAATTTATTTATTTAATTAAAAGAAGTTTTTATTTAAAGTATGGTAAAAATAATCTTATATTCTTATATTGATTAAGATATAGTTTGAAAAATTATTTTTATGATTTATGTTTGTTTTAATAAAAATTTAAAAAAATATTATCAAAAATGTTTAATTAAAAAATAGTTTTGGTTTAAAAAGTCTAGAATTTTATTAATAATCTTAATTAATAATCAAAATTGTTTTATGAATTTTATTAAAAATCAATTGCGCTTAACAGCCGTAAGAAGGCCATCCCTTCCTTCTTCCACAAATAAAACTGCTTTCCCATTAACAGGGCATGGTTTTACAGGCTTATTTTCTTCATTAATGACTTCACCATTGGTCACGATTCTACCATCAATATTAAAAACAATATCAATTCCAGCATCAAGAAGGTTTTCCACAGTTTGGGCGCCAGTAAGGTCTCTGATTTTCCCAATTTGCAGAAATCTGCCATCAATATTAGTAAAAGCTAGACCCAATCCAGCCATGGCCCCTATAACCCCATCTTCTGTTCCACCCAGGCCTTCTAATCTTATTCCCAGGTTTCTAGCAAGTGTTCTTGATTTACCTTGATTTAAGACAGTGTCTTTTGCATCTCGACCATATGCCACCAATGGAGGCAAAATCTGACTGTGATGAGCTACGGCCAGACCAGGATCACTGCCTTCAATAAAGTCGTTGAGCATTTCTTCTCGGGCAATTTCAAAAATATCCGTTAATTCATTCTGGTCATCTGATTCCAGGTGGATTACCCCACAACTGTTGTGAGAGGTGTAGGGAATATCCGGGTGAAAGTAAAGCTGGTGCCGAGTAACTCCCCTAAGCGGATAATTTTTGGCCAGTTCATCTGCCACTGCCCGGGCCAATCGTCCGGTGCCTCTTGAATGTAAATTGTCAGTATCATCCATGCAAACGTAAATAGTCATTAAATTACCTCTTAAGATTATTTTTAAAATAATAAGGTTTTTAAGATTTAAATATTGCGATTAGAGCCCATATTACTATTTTTTATGATTCGATAGATTAAATTATCTTCTTTAATAACATCATAAAAAAAAATAAAATGATTATCCTCCCTGAACCATAATCAATTTTCCGGTTTTAGGATCTTTATATACTTTCCCCATTTCTTCCATTCCTTTCCCTGATCCAGAAGCAGATTGGGGAGTTTCATTAATTTTTTCACCCATTTTAACTTGAGCTACTTCTTTCATGGCTTTTATTGTGTCTTGACGTTCTTGAGGATTCATGTCACTAAAAATTACACTCTGCATATTCCATGAGATAACTAAAAAAATTAAAAACCCCACTGATAAGACCAGCATGGCATCCACCAGATTGGCCGAACCTGCCATGGGATCTTCTTCACCTCCAATAGATATTAACCTCCTACTACTTCTTCTAAGCATTTTTCATCACTTCCAGAACTGATTCAGCCATCACTTCCAAGTTAGAAAGATCTTCTTCATACCATCTTCTTCTAATCTTAGAAATTACATAGGCCAGGCCCCCAGCAGCCAAACCAACTACCGTAGTATCGAAAGCTACAATTATAGCTTGGGCCAATCCCTGGATATCTCCCCCACCTAAAGCTGCTAATCCAGGGCCCATTGGTATTAAAGTACCCATTAAACCCAGAGTAGGTCCTAATCGAGTAACTATGTCTGTTTTCTCTAGCTTCTTTGCCGCTTTTATTTCTTCTGATTCCAACAATTTCCTGGCAAATGCTTCCCGAGATTTAGAACTTATCCTGAAACTTTCAGCTAACTGAATCAAAGCATTCTTTTGATTTTGAGAAATAATGGCATTTTTTACCGTTTCAACTATTTTCTGAGGATTTTCAGTATTTCCCACGGAAATAATCATACTTTCAATTTGCTTAATGTTGATACGGATTCTATGATAATATTCATAAAATAGGGTTCCCAAGCTGACTAAGGCATAGGCAAAAAATAGTAATAGGCCTATTATTACTGGTATGAGAAGTGCTTGGGAAATTAAATGTAAAGCACTGGTTAAAATTTCACTGTTAAATAAATTTTCCATCATTTAATAGACCTCTTGAATTAACTGGAGATTAATCATTTATTTTTATCCTTTTATTGATTAGTTACCCCGTATCCCTTTGAAATAACCAAATACAATTAGACCACAAATTATTAAACCGGCTATTAAAGCTTGCAATAAATTTGAAGGTGTTTGTTGAGGTTCAGTATTTTCTTTAGTAACTTCATAAGCATTTTTTCCTTCCTGGCCTTCACCTCCACCACTGCTTTGTAATATATTTGCCTTGTATTCCAGATTATTGCCTATACCTGTAGTATTATCGCTTTTGACTATATTGCCAAATATTTCTTCGTAAAATGAAGCAGTGCCATTACCTGTGCCGTTACCAGCACCATTACCACTACCCGTACCATTACCCGTACCATTACCCGTACCATTACCCGTTTCATTTTTATTTATTTTAACTTTTAATGTGTCTGGAGATGCTGAAGACACATGGCTGGCAAACTGAGCTTGAGTAGTTTCTAAAGTGATGCTATTAAAATGACCATTTGCTCTCACTGTTTTTCCTTCAGCAGATGGTAAAACTTCAAAGGATATGTAAATAGTTTTAGTTTTACCATTAGAATCATGTCTCATGTTTCCAACCACCCATGAACCTGAAGAAGATGAATAGTCAGCTTTAGAAACTGAGGTATAGTGAGATAAATATTTTAGCCCATCAGGAACAGGAAGAGAAACAATAACATTGTTCCAGCCCACAGTTCCAGTATTATACGCATTAACAGTTATTTGAACCTGATCTCCAACATTAACGGATTGTTTATTAAATTGAACAGTTAAAACCCCGCTTGAATCAGCAAAAGCTATCCCCGAACTTGAGCACACAATAAAAAATGTCAGAATAACGGTCAAAAAAGGTTTAATATTTATCATTTTCATCATCCAATAAATTAAAAATCTTGCTAATTGAAAAGCTATTTTCAAATAATGTAATTTTAGGTCTTTTATCTTTTTTTAGAATATTTTAAAAAATAAAAAAAAAATAATATTTTATTTACGTACAGGGACTTGTAAAACCTTGGCTTTTATTCCTGTGCTGGATATTTCCATCAAAATTGATGAATAAACCCTTTTAGAAGGATATACTTTAGTTAAGTATATTCTCTGAGTAAAAGCAGTTTTTCCAGTCATGGTAAGCTTGTTATACACGTTTATTGTCTTTCTGTAGGGCGATTTATTGTAGATGAACTTTGCAAAAGTGAATTTAGTACCCACTGGATATTTACCCAGGTTTAAAACATATGCTTTGTTAGGATACAGATTTGTGCTGAATTTCTTGTACTGTTTCTGATTGTCCGGTAGTTGAACTGTTAAGTAGTAAATTAAGGATATCTTTCCCGTGCCCTTGTTAGAAACTGTTAAGGAAGCCATTGGAAAAGCTAACTGGTAAGTTTTAGTATTAACTGCCGCCCAGTTTCCTACACTATCAACCGCGGAGTATTTTAAATAGTTTGTTCCTTGTTTACTTATTTTAATAGGTGAAGTATATTTAATCTTAGTTGGGCTGGTAACTGGGTCGCTTCCATCAGTAGTATAATATATGGTTGAAGAATCACTTGATGTAATTTTTACATATTTATAGGTGTTGTAATTACCACTGGGGACGTCTGATGCTACAGATGGTGCGTGAGTGTCTAAGGTGTAGTTTTTAGTGTAAACATCAGACCAAACATTTTTCCAGTAACTATAGTTTCCTATGGCCGCGAATTTTACTATGGTATTGCCTTCTGTACTAACATTAACTGGACCCACATATTCCAGTCTGCTGGAACTATTACGAGGGTCTGAACCGTCTGTGGTGTAGTAAATAGTTCCATTTTTATCTGGAGTTAATATTAAGCTCACAGGAGACTTATAAGAACCGGATTCTGGAGTAGAATTAATTTTTGCAGCAATTGGGTTAAGATAACCATAGTTCAGGTACCCATTACCATTAGAATAGGCTATTTGGGGAACTCCCAGAGAGTCCATGGCCAGAGAAATCCATGGAAAAGCACCAGAAGTGATATTTATGTTTTGTATATTCCAAGCTGCGCTATTTTGATCTTTATAAGCTAATTTCAATACTTGATTAATTGTGTCTAAATAAGCTATTTGGGGATTTCCTGCCAAGTCCAGTACCATATTAGTCCCCTGAACAGTTGAATTATCAAGTATTTCATATATCCAGTTTATTCCATTCCATTGGGCGTATTTAAGTCCTCCATCCTGTAAGATGTAACTTATCTGAGGATTTCCCTGTGAATTCAAAGTCAATGAGTTCCAGGATCCCACATGAGAAGAATTGTCCACAATTACGTTTTTCCAATTATTAGGGCCGATTCTCATAGCATATCTTAGATCACCATAATAATCATCGTGGTAAGCGATTCTAGGATTTCCAGTAGAATCCAGAATCAAAGAGTTATAATGACCCGCCGATCGGGCAACAGACTCTACAACCCAACTTGTGCCATTTTTGTAAGCATATTTTACTGTTTCTGCCCCATTATCAAAGAAACTTATGCAGGGACTGTTATTATACATGATGATGTTGGTATAGGATACATCTCCTGAAAAGATATTTTCGAAATGCCAACCGGAATGATCCTTGTAAGCGTATTTAAGAGCCGTATTACCATCATTATATACCACATATGGATTATTAGATGAATCTAGGGCCAAATCTGGATAAAACCCAGTTCCCCGGCTAGTAGTATTATTTGCTATGGTTTCATTAATCCAACCATTTTCGGTTTTATAAATATATTTTAAAACTGGCAATTGGGTGTAGATCAGATGAGGGTTTCCTAAGGAATCCATTACCAGAGAAGTGTAAGAACTGCCATTATCCAGCAAATCGCTTTTCCATGCACTATCCTTAGGTTCCACTAAGGAACTGGTAGTATTGTTGTTTAATATACCCGCAGTATTGTTTGAAATTGACAGATTAACCAGGAAATCAGCGACTGTGGCATTTTGTACATTAGGCATTAATTTAAAATTTAAATTAGTTTGTTGACCAGACAGATTTAGAGATACCCTGGCAGTTATATTAAGATATTTTTGATTACCTGCTCTTAAATTACCTAGATACCATATCCCGTCAGTATAATTATTATTGGTTATATTATTCCCGTGGGATACATATTCTAAACCTGGGGGCAGTAGTGCTTGAATTTGTAAAGCTGAAAGGTCTTTGGTTCCATTATTTTTTATAGAAACCGTGAAATTAATCAGATCTCCCGGATTAACTGTTGATTTATCCACCATGCTTTTTAAAATTATATTGGATGTATTAGTGGCGTTAGTATTGTTGGTGGTGTTGTTGGTATTATTTGAAGTGGAATTGTTACTTATAGTGAGACTCACCAGCCCATTATTGGTTGTGGCATTTTGATCAGTATAAAACAATGACGATGTGAAATCCACCATTTGTCCTTTCAATGCTTCCAAAACATTTACGGTTATATAAAGCTGTTTTGAAACACCAGATTTTAAATTTCCCACATTCCAAATCCCTGTTGCATTAGAATAAGTACCGCTGGAAGAGATATATTGTAATCCCGGCGGCAATAAAGCTTGTATCTGAACATTTGTATAATTTAGAGAACCATTATTGGTTAAATTTACCATAAAGGTCACATTATCACCAATATTTACCAGGGGCTTATCTACCCCATTATTAATTATTATTCCTGAATCTGCAAAAGCATACCCCGCCATTAAACTAATTATTAAAAACATGAGTATTGTTGAAATTAAAGACTTTCTCATATACCCCTCTCCATTTATTTTTATAAAATTTGATATTTTTGATTTATTGAAAAGAATATAAATACATATCGATAATTCTTGATAAAAAAATTAAAAAATATCAGCGTATAATTTAAAATAAAAATAAAGAATTTTAAGTGCTAATAAAATATTATTACATCGAAAAAAAGTTAACAATATGTTTATTAATGCAATTAGTTAATTATGATTATCAGTTAAATAATAAAATAAAATTATTATCTCCACCCGAATAGAACCTAATCTTAAAAAACTATCCTAAAATATCCTTAATTTCTTATAAAGTAAAATCTTAATCAGAAAAAAGCTAGGTGAATACATTGAATAAAAAATCCCCTGTAATTCTAATAATATCCATTATTCTCATAGCCAGCGGAGTAGTATGGCTATTTTTTGACACCAACCAATCCATTGGCATTGATATCCAGCAAGTTACAGATATGCTGGGCCGTAATGTAGATATTCCATCTGAAACCAATAAAGTCGCTTCTATTTCAGCATCCACCACTGTAGAGCTTTTTATGCTGGCTCCAGAAAAGATGATTGGATGGAATGAAAAAAGAACCCGTGCAGAAAATATTTACATGAAATCAACTTATTCCAGCCTTCCGGTTATTGGAGGAGGTAAAAAAGATGCTAATTACGAAAATATAATCTCCATGAATCCAGACATAGTCTTGATAGGGCATGGGGGAACTGTAGACCAGGTGGATCAAATTCAAAGTAAGTTTGGGAGCATACCTACCCTGGATATTGAAGGAGACAACAATTTAACCAGCATCACACCTTCACTGGAGTTTTTAGGAAAAGTAATCGGCAAACAGGAACAATCTGACAAGTTAATTAGCTTCTACAATGACATGACCAAAGAAGTAAATTCCACTGTATCCACCATTCCAGAAAGTGAAAGGAAAAAAGTGTACTATGCACGCGATTCCACCGGACTAATGACCAATCCTCCTGGTTCTACCCATACTCAGCTTATTGAAATTTGCGGGGGAAAAAATGTGGTGGAAGCTCCTTTAACAAAAGGTAGTGTAGGAGTTTCCATGGAATTAATACTACAGTGGAACCCGGACATTATAATCACCAGTAATCAACATTTCTATGATAATATTTATTCTAACTCATTATGGGCC
This sequence comes from Methanobacteriaceae archaeon UBA349, assembly GCA_002509745.1. Lineage (GTDB taxonomy): Archaea > Methanobacteriota > Methanobacteria > Methanobacteriales > Methanobacteriaceae > UBA349. The sequence goes on from DAWK01000087.1 coordinate 20,061, forward strand.
GATGTTAAAGCAGTGAAAGAAAAACAAGTGTATATGGTCCCCACATCACCATTTAACTGGTTTGAAGGACCTCCTGGTGCCAATACCATAATAGGTATACCCTGGACCGCTAAAATCTTATATCCAGATAAATTCCAGGACATGGATCTTAAAAAAATAACCAAAGAATTCTACAACGAATATTACCATTACAACCTAACTGACCAGGAAGCAACCAATATATTAAGCTCTTCTGGTTTGAAAAATACTTGAAAAATTGAGAAGAAAATTGTAGAATAATTTAAAAACAAATATTAATAGTTTAAAAAATTATTCTTAAAGATTTTAAACAATTTTTTTCAAAAAAATTTAAAGAAGTTATTCCAAAAAACAGGCTGCTGATAATTTGACTAAATTAAGGTTCAGAAATTCTTCCCAAGATGCGAATATTAATGATTCAAATGCTAGCAAGTCCTGGATAAATAATTCTCTGGTAAAAAAATTATCAGTGACTTCTTTACTAGTAATCCCTTTAATTATCTTATTTTTTATTTCATTTTTAATAGGCAGATATCCCATATCTCCTTCAGAGGTTTTAATGGCCCTGGCTGCGAAAACAACACTGGTGAATTATAATATACCTCCTTCAGTAGAGGTAGTTATTTTTCAAATTCGATTGCCACGAATTATGGCTGCCATGATGGTTGGCGCGGCTTTATCCATAGCCGGGGCCTCATTTCAAGGTATGTTCAAAAATCCTCTGGTTTCTCCAGATAAATTAGGAGTTTCAGCCGGTGCCGGTTTTGGAGCTGCTCTTGCCATTTTATTCGTTGCCGGTCCATTTATGGTACAATTTTCAGCATTTATGGGAGGACTATTGGCAGTGGGCCTGACTTACATGATTAGTCAAACCTTTAAAGGTACTTCCATGCTCACTTTGGTTTTATGCGGGATAGCCATTGCGGCCCTGTTTTCCGCATTTATCTCAATGATTAAATATGTGGCAGATCCTTATGAACAGTTACCCACCATAGTTTTCTGGTTAATGGGTAGTCTATCTGCCGTTACCAACCAGGACATATTAATGGTTACCCCGCCCATGGTAGTAGGCAGTGGGATTCTCTTATTAATACGTTGGAGAATAAATGTGCTTTCCATGGGCGAAGACGAAGCTCAAACCCTGGGAGTTGACACTAAAAAACTTCACATCATTATAATAACCTGTTGTACTATCGTTACTGCTGCAGCAGTCAGTATAAGTGGAATAATAGGATGGATAGGTCTGGTTATTCCACATATTACTCGAATGATTGTAGGGCCAGACCATAAAGTACTTTTACCAGCCAGTATTTTTATGGGAGCTTTTTTTCTCCTATTAATAGATGATGTGGCCCGTACTATCACCACCGTGGAAATTCCCCTGGGCATATTGACAGCCATAATTGGGGCTCCCTTCTTTCTATATCTTCTAGCAAAAAGTAAAGAGGGATGGTCATGAGTATTTTAAGGCCCGCCACTATTGCTGATAGGCCGAATTCAGACATTTTAAAAAATTGCTTGATGCAGGTATCTGATGCCAGTTTCTCCTATGACGGCCAACACAATATATTTGAAAATATTAATTTTTCAGTGAAAAAGGGAGACGTTTTTTGCATACTAGGACCCAATGGTACAGGTAAAACTACATTAATCAAATGTATTAATGGTCTGATGAAATTAAGCTCTGGAAAAATTTTATTTAATGAAAAAAATATTTATTCTCTTAATAAAACAGAAATAGCTAAAAATATCGGTTATATACCTCAAATACACAATTCAACATTTCCATTTTCCGTTCTAGACGTGGTTCTCATGGGCCGGTCCCCTCACCTGGATATGTTTGCTTCCCCTGGAGAAAAAGATATTAAAATTGCGGAAGAGTCCTTGAAAACTCTCAAAATTACCCACATGCGAGATGTATCATACACAGAAATAAGTGGGGGAGAACAGCAACTGGTATTTCTGGCCCGCATATTAACTCAAAAACCCAGTATTCTTTTACTTGATGAACCAACATCGCACCTTGATTTTGGAAATCAAATGAGAACACTCAATATAATAGAAAAATTGGCCAAAAATGGACTTTCCATAGTAATGTCATCCCATTTTCCTGATCAGGCCTTCATTTCCGCCAATAAAGTAGCTTTAATGAAAGGAAAAAGCTTTATTGATATAGGTTCTCCTGAAGAAGTAATCACCAAAGAGAATATGGAAGAAATATACAATATAAAGGTAAAAATAGTTGATATAGAACACAGAAAGGCCTGTATCCCATTAAAAGTGAATGGGGAATGAAATTATCTTTTTTTCTTGTTTAAAGTTCTTTTTCTTTTTAAAATAAATAAATAAATAAATTAAAAAAATAAGTATCAAATAATAGAAAAAATGAAAGGATATGAAAAATTTAAACATGAAAATTAATTTATTCAATTAATACCGGATTAATTATCACTTAATTTTCTAATCCTGACCATAGTCTCGTAATATGGAGTCCCATTACCTTTTTCACTGATCATATCTTCTGTTAAAATATTAACACATTTATTGTGAACAATCCAGCCCCCCCTATAAGTAGATACGCAGTCTTTCCGGGTATCAGGGTCTGATGAAATTTTAACTTCTAGTGAGCCTGATTTTGACTCTAAAATTGCTAAATCGCCATTTTTCAAACCAAGGCTTTCCAGTATCTGAGGGTGAACCTTAAGTTCTAAATGGTCCTTTACCATTTCTTTATCTGGAATTTCAGAACCCACCCATTTTTCAGGCATTATGGAAAGCAATCTTAAAGAATAATCACCCGAATCGCGTATATTCTCTATTTTACTGTCATTCTCTTTGGAAGAAAAATTATCCGGGGTAAATTCATTTTTTTCAGAATATTGATCGCATTCATTCATTTCAAATTCGTTAATAAACTGGAATTTTCGAGATTCGGTGAAAAACTGCTTATCTGAATAGGGAGTAACTGGAGGGCCAGGAATTCTTTGCGGTTTTTCCAGGAGATTTTCAAGATTAATTCCTTTTTTAAGGATAGGATCCGCCAGTTTCTCCAGCCATTGCTGGTTGTTGCCAGCCATGTCATTACCAAAGCCTAATATATTGGCCAGTTGCTGAAATATCCACAATTCAGATTTACATTCACCTTGAGGATCTGCCACCGGATTTAATGGAGATACAATGTGATGACCATAGGCTCCCAACAAATCCTGATCCTCCAGGAAAGTGGTGGCGGGTAAAAATAAATCTGCAGTTTGTGAAGTGTCATTTAAGAATTGATCCACCATTATTACAAAATCTGCACTTTTAAAAGCCTTTTTAACCTTCATGGAGTTAGGGCACATGGCCACGGGATTTCCGGCGGTTAAAAATATCAATTTTATGGGGGGCTCGGCATCAAGAATGGCCTGACCAATGGTAGGCATGGGAAGTTTTCGATGATGTGGTGCGAGTTCTTCAGCAGCCCACTTATCATCAAAAAATCCAAATTCATCAAATCCCTGGCTTACTCCACCACCAGAAACTCCCAGATTTCCAGAAACCGCGGCCAGTGCATCAATCATTCTAAAAATTAAATGGCCTTTTAAATAACGGTGCAAACCCCAACCAGTTATAATGCTACTAGGGCCGTTTAAATAAATATTAGCCAGAATTTCCAGCTCAGATAAGGGAATATCACATTTTACAGCCAGTTCTTCCAGAGTATAATCATTCAGGATTTTCTGGTATTGGTCAAAGTTCTCACTGTGATTTTCAATAAATTCCTGGTCTTCTAGGCCTTCTTTTAAAATAATCTTGGCCATGGCCATGGCCAGATAGGAGTCATTGCCCGGTTTTGGCTGGTAATGAATATCACTGGCCCTTGCAGTTCTGGTTTTTACCGGATCTATAGTTACCACTTTTGCCCCATTTTTTTTGGCCTTTTTAATGATTTTCCATATATGAAGGTCAGTAACTGCCGGGTTTCGTCCCCATATAATTATAAGATTACTATTTAAGTGATCTATGGGGTCATGTGATATTCTTTCACCTAAATCCATCTCCTGGCCGGCTTGACCAGTTCCTCCACATACCGTACCATAGAGAGTGGATGCCCCTCCTAAAAGATTGAAAAATCTTCTATTAAGAATTCTTAGAGCAGTTCTGGCACCAAATCCTTGATAATAAAGTATTGATTCTACCCCATGCTCCTGGATGGTTTCTGATATTTTATCTGCTGCTATTTGAAGTGCTTCACCCCAGGATATTCTTTCCCATTCCCCATTTTTTTTTATAATGGGATGGAGTATCCTTTTAGGATTGTAAAACCTGTCTTTGAGGAATTTAGAAGTGCTGGGGCATAAAAAACCCTGAGTGTAGGCATGTTCCGGATTTCCATTTAAGGAAGTTATTTTACCATTATCTACCGTGGCAATTATGCTACAGGATCCCGGACAGTCCTTAGTACAGGCCGTTAAAATTTTTTTCAATTCGATACCTTCTAAATACTGATATTTTCTATTTCTAGACAATATTTTAGCAAAATAGTTATATTAATCTCTAATCATCTCTAATTCATTTTCCTTTAAGTAGTATTTTATAGCCTCCGCAATAGTCCCAGAGAATTGTAATGGAATTATACCTTCTTCTTCAAGTTTTGAAGCTGGTTTTTGGCCCATTCTGCTGCATAAAATGGCCTTACAATCTGTTATAATATCCAGAGATTGCATCCACCGGTCTGAATGCTCTTGGAGTGGTTTTTTTTCTTTTTCTCTTAGTTCCATGAAATTAACCTGATTTCCTTCCACTTCAAATATGAGAAAGTGCGAAACATCTCCAAAATGCATATTTACAGTTTTACCATCACTGGAAGCTATCGCAATTCGAATATTCTCACCCATATTTTAACCTCATTTCAATCTTAATCATTATTTAAATCATCTAATTTCTAAATTCACTCAATTTCCCATCCTGAGGCATCATAGTACTTTTCCAGAATCATGTTGGCCAGAGTATCCACTAATCTGATTCCTGCTGAATAACCAATAATAGGGGTTCGCTGAGCACCCATTCTATCATATATAGGAAATCCTACTCTAAAAAGAGGAATATTCTCTTCATTAGCTATACGCGCCCCGTAAGAATTTCCAATCAGCAAATCAACTGGATTGTCTTTTATATAATTTTGAAGATCATAAAGGTCGCATCCTTCCATTACTGCAGGTTTAGTAGAGTTTTCTTTGGCCACTTCTTTCATGTCGTCCAGAAAGCGAGTATTTTCAGCACCAGTACAGACCACTGCCGGTATCATGCCCAGCTCTGCAGTAAATCCAGCCAAACCACTCACCACGTCCGGGTCACCATATATGGCCACTTTTCTTTGATAATTGTAAGGGTGAGCATCGATTATAGTATCAATAAGCCGACCTCTATCCTTTTCCAGTTTCTCGGGGAGATCGCAATTTTGAATTTGGCAGATTGCTGAGATGAATTTATCTGTGTTTTTTAATCCCACGGGAAGAGGCCCAGATATGGATTTGACATCAAAACGTTTTTCCAAAAACTTTGCTCCTGAATTGGCATGTTTACATAAGGAAATAGTAGCTTTAGAATTTGCAGAATCAATTATTTCATTTACTTTAGTTCCTGCAGGCGGTAAAAATGAAACAGAATCTGTGTGGGGTGCATCAAGGGATTCTGAATTGTCCGTGAGTATGATACTAGAACATTCCATTAGTTCCAGAATTTCCTTAATTTCCCGGACATCTGCTGGGGAAATATTTCCCGTTATAATGTTTATTTTATCATTAGCTTGATTCTGTACAGCCATATTTTCCAGAAGCGATTTAACTGCTTTATCATACCCATCAACATGTGAACCAGAATAGCTGGGTGTGGATATGGGAATTATAGGTGGTAATTCTTCATCAGGATGCTCTGATCTGAATTTTCGGATTATGAGACCCATATCATCCCCAATGGTTTCAGTGAGACAGCTAGAGGTTACACCAATTAATTTTGGTTTGTATTCCCTCCAAATTGTCTCTAAAGCTTTTAATAAGTTTTCTTCTCCGCCATATACTACTGTACTTTCACTCATGGAGGTGGATGATATATTTACTGGTTCACGAAAGTGTCTGCACATCTGGAACCTCAAATAAGTACTGCATCCTTGAGAACCATGAATTAGTGGCATAGCTCCCTCAATTCCCAAAAGAGCCTGTACCGCACCCATAGGCTGACACATTTTTGATGGATTAATCACTGCAAAATGTTTTTTTGATTTAGGAATGCTAATTTCAGCACATGACCCCTTACAGATTGTATGTGAACCTGAATCGCAGCCAGTTAAATCTTGGCATTTTGAATCTTCATTAGGGAGTAATTTATCTTCATTCATTTTTAACTATCCCCTGATAATATTTTGAGGTTAATTTCCATACCGGGCTGGAAACTGCCCGGTCTACTTCTTTGGCAAAGTTTATAAATCCATTGAAACTTGCAAATGAGCTTATTCTATCATGATTAAAGTCACAGAAAGGAATGCCTAACTTGTGAGCCATATATTTTTCTTTAGCCCCAGATACAATTAAATCAGGATGATATTTTTTCAGTAGTTTGGCCAGTTCCATAGAGTTGGCATCATCTACCACCAGAGTACCTTCACTTACTGTCTCCATTATTCGGTGGTAGTCTTCAGGTAGTCCGTTCTGAGTTCCAGTCATTATAACTTTCATTCCCAGCTCTTCAAAGGCACTGATAAGAGACCAGGCCTTATTACCACCCACGTAAACCGCTACTCTTTTTCCAGTTAATCTGGTTTTATAGTGGCTTATTTCAGATTTTACCTTTTTTATTTCTGTTTCAATTATTTTCTCAGCTATTTCCCTGATTTCAGGATATTGGTCCTGGAAAAAATCAGCAATGGAAAGCAGAGATTTACCCGTATCTTCTATTCCAAAGAAATTAACTTTAAGGTGAGGAATACCGTATTTTTCCTCCATTTGCCGGGCCAGATAATTAGAAGATTTCTGACATTGCACGATATTCAAAACAGCTAGATGGGCATTGGCAATTTCTTCTACGCAGGAGTCCCCAGTTATGGCCGATTGAACAGTTATACTCATTTTCTCAATTAATGGCTTTATAGCCCACAAATCACCAGCCACATTAAATTCTCCCACAATATTTAAATTGGGGCCTTTTTCTTGAGTTGAAACCAGTGATTTTTGATCTAATCCAGTTTCTTCCGGTTTTCCAGTCCCAATCAAATGATTTAGCATGGCATCGCAGGCCAGTTGATGGCCCAGAGATTTATTAAAACTTCTGAATCCCTCAGATTGAACAGGTATAATGCGACACTTGGTGATTTCTTCTGCTTCCCTAGCAACACTTTTTAAATCGTCACCAATTAATCCTACTACACAGGTGGAATAGACAAATATGGCTGCGGGATTGTAAATTCCATTGAGTTCAATAATTGTATCAAATAATTTTTTTTCACCACCAAATACAATGTCCTTTTCCTGAAGGTTAGTGGAGAATCCTTTTTTATATAATTCTTCTCCAGAACTCCTACTTCCACGAATATCCCATGTACAAGACGCACATCCAACAGGACCGTGTACCAAATGTATGGCATCAGTTATAGGCATTAGAACCACTCTCGCCCCACCATATACACAGGATCTTTGAGTAACTGCCCCAGGGACAGAGGCCATGTTACATGTGGGGCCTCCTTCGTCACCTTCGTCTTTTTTCACACACATGTGATCTATTCGGGATTCCAGAGTTTTTATGATTGAGTCTGGAACTTCAGTAATAATCAAGTCATCATTTTGTGGTGATTCACTTGATTTTAATTCCTTTAAAGGCTCTTTAGCAGTTGATTTTAATGATTCAGATCCATTAAATTTTTTTGAGGAATTTTTCATAATACACCACCACGGCTTGATTTATGATATTTTAATGATAATTATCAACTAATTTATTAATTTCATGCAAATTATTCAGTAAAAACCCATATAATTATAAATTGAATATTGAATTTTAAAAAATTTAAATAAAAGTAGTATATTAATTTAATTAAATTCTCTTTTTTACTCTTCTTGAACAAAAAAGAGATTAATTAAATTTTTTAATTCAATAATTAACTTAGATTATTAATATCTCTCTTAAATTCAAATTTGATTTAATTTAATTTAAGCTAATTTATTGAATTATTGCTGAAGTTTCCAGTGCTGTTCATCGTAGTATTTTTCCATAACCATATTAGTTATACGGTCAATTAGGTTTACACTACCATTGTAACCTACAATAGGTACTCGATGGTATCCTGCACGATCATAAACCGGAAATCCTACTCTTACCAAAGGAATACCTAGATCTTTAGTTATTAAACGTCCTTCAGAGTTTCCAATTACTAAATCAACAGGTTCTTCCTCTAATCTTACTTCTAAAGCCCTTAAATCAGATCCGGGCATGACTTCTACTGGGCCCTCAGATTCTTTACCAACCTTTTTCATCTCTTCCACAAATTCAGGATTCTCCACACCAGTACAAACAAACGAAGGAATCATTCCCATTTCACATACAAATCGGGCCATGCCCATTACCAATGCTGGGTCCCCATAAATAGCAACTTTCCGTCCAAATAAGTATCTGGAACATAAATCTGCCATGGAATCTATGAGAAGTCCTCTTTCATCCAGCAGTTCTTCACTGGCTTCCAGGCCCGTCAATTTAGTAACGTTTCTCACGAATTCATCTGTGTTCTGGACACCAATAGGCATAGGCCCAATTTTAGCAGGCACATCATACTTTTTCTCCAGAGAATTGGCCGCATCATCACCATAGAATGGTAAAGAAATAGTTCCCAGACTATTAGATGAATCTGCGATTTCTTCCACCCGAGTACCACCTTTAGGATAGAAAGGCATTGATTCTGTGGTGGAAGGTCTTAAAGGAGAGTCAAAAGGATCAGAAGTATCCGTTAACATGATGGCTTCAGTTCCCATAAGACCCAGCATGTGTTTTATTTCCCTTATGTCTCCTGGATTTACCATACCTGGAATAATGTTCACTTTTTCATTATTTTCAGTAGGATCTTCAGCCAAAGTGTTCACAAAAGCCTTAACTGCATTACCATAGCCTCGAAAATGGTGTTCTACAAAACTAGGAGTGGCAATGTGTACTAATTTAGTTTTATTGGCCTTTTCTTCCCCTATTTCTTCAGCTAATTCTTTGTGGGCCACTTTCATGAACCCCTCCACGTCGTCCCCAATAATCTCACTGGAACAGGTGGTAACTACTCCAATTAAATCTGGCCTGAATCTCTTGGAAAGATTCTTAATACCACTTATAAGATTACTTCTACCTCCAAAAACAGCAGCGTCCTCGTGGAGAGAGGTAACAGCTATTTCAGCAGGTTCTCTGAAATGTCGGTTGAAAGCATATCTCACGAAAGTGTTACATCCCTGAGATCCATGCACCAGTGGCAGGCCACGGTGAATACCCAAGGTGGCAAACATGGCCCCCAGGGGCTGGCAAGTTACCAGAGGGTTTACAACCAGGGTTCTTCCCCTTTCAACAATATTTACATCACTCATTAAATCACCTAATTTTAAATTTTAATTTATTTGCCCGCGCTTGCTGGAGCCTCTTCCTCGGAGGTATTTTCCACTGAAAGTTCTTCTTCCATTTCTGGCTCGAATTCCATAAGTTTCCATACCGGGTTGTAAATGGCCGCATACATATCTTTGGCCAGATTAAGGAACCCTTCGAAACCAATGTATGGTCCGTTTTCATAGGAGTGGATTAATATACAAGGCACACCCATCTTGTGGGCCAGATATTTTTCCTTGACACCAGATAATACAATGTCCGGTTTGTATTTTTCAATGATTTCTTCAGCTTCCAGGGAGTTAGGATCGTCAATTATGGCCGTATTTTCCCCTACTCTTTTTTTGATTTTCTCGTAGCCGTCTTCGTGTTCAAACATGGTGGAAACCGCTACTACTTCCATTCCCAGCTCTTCTTCTAAAGGCTCGGGAAGGTGATAGTTTTTAGGCCCACCAGAGAAAACCCACACTTTTTTACCCTGCAGCTTCTCTTTAAGTTTATCCAGTTCTGGTCTGATCCATTTCATCCGGCTTTCAATAACTTTTTCTGCTTCTTCCTGCTTTCCAAAGTATTCACCCAAAGTTCTCAAGTTTTCAGTGGGGTATCTAACTCCAAAAAAATCCACTTTTATGTAAGGAATATCGTAACGTTCTTTTAACAGTTTAGCAATGTAGTTGGATGATCTTTGACATCTCACCAGGCTCAGTTTGGCCCGGTGCATCCATCCTATTTCGTCGTGACAGCAGTCTCCACTGAAGGTACTGAGGATGTTGATTCCCATCTCTTCAAAGTATTCTCTAAGAAGCCAGAGGTCTCCGTCAATGTTATACTCACCAATCAAATTTACGTCATATTCTGTGGTGTAAGGTGGCTCTTTGGTACCTACCAGGGTTTCAAATAAGGTGTCATTGGCTACCTGGTGCCCTTTGGACTGGGTAGGTCCGGCAAATCCCGGAGCATTTATAGGAATAACGTCTTTACCTATTTCTTCAGCAACTTCTCGAGAAACTGCATCAATATCGTCCCCAATTAACCCTGTAGTACAGGTTGCATAGGTATATATCGCATTAGCTTCTGGAAACTCTTTATTTGCTTCTAGTATACATTTTTTAAGCTTGTCCATGCCACCAAATACCACATCAGACTCCCTAATGTCGGTTCCAGTGATATATTTAAGATTAAAGTTTTCTATAGGAAATTTATCCCCATTGGGCATGTCTGGAGTAGTTGGGTATCTTTTGGTACCATAAGCATAGGCCGTACATCCTACCGGAGAATGAACCACGTGAAGTGCATCTTTAATAGCACCAGTAATTACTCCTTTTGCTCCAGCAAAAGCACAACCCCTCTCAGTCATGCACCCTGGAACTGTAGTGGTGTTACAGGCTGGAATGTGTTCTTTAGGATCTTTAGAATCTTTAATGTAAATGTGTTTTTTCCGTTCTGGAATCTCTTTATCAACTTCAAATAGATCGAAAGGCATATTACTCTCCCAAATACATGATTTTAATGATTTTACTGAAATGAAAGAATTATTTTAGTTAAAAATCTAATTTTGATGTGCTAATATCCTAATTATTATCTAATTTTCTTTTCAATTTCAGCAAAGGTTAAATTAAAAGCCATAATTAATTTATGGCTTAAGTTATGGCTTCTTCTCCTTTCTCTTTAGTCCTTACCCTAATGGCTTCTTCAACAGGACATACAAATATCTTACCGTCCCCAATTTGTCCAGTTTGATTAACTCGCATTATTGCTTCTACAACTAAAGAAGCATCTTCATCAGGCACTACTAGTATCATTAATCTTTTGGGGATGTAACGCATGCTGCCCTCTTTTTTATGAAGTTCCTCTTTTTGTATTTCAAATGAAACTTCATCGATTATGGCCTTTTGTTTGCCTCTTCCCATAACCCTATGGGCAGTCATTGCCGGGAATCCCAGTGCAGTGAGCACTTCTTTAGTAGCAGCCATTTTATTAGGACGGATGATAGCTATTATTTCTTTCATGAGGCACACCTGTATTTTATTTCTTAATAATCGTTAATTCGTGATTTGTACAATTTCAAGATTATATTATTTATAATCCCTTAGTTCTAGTTCTAACAGTGTATGCCTCATCAACAGGACTTATGAATATTTTTCCATCACCAAAACTTCCAGTAAACGCGGTTTCATTTACTATATCCACAATACCCTCTGTTTCATCATCTTCTACCACCAGTAAAAGCATGGTTTTAGGTAATTCATCATAGTAGATTTTATCAATTTTAATACCTTTCTGTTTACCTCTACCAATTACATCCATTTTCGTTAAGGCCACATATCCAGATTCTGATAATGCATCTACAACTTTTTCAGTCTTATCCGGCCTTATAATTGCTCTAATCATTTTCATTTTGCTAACCTCCAATATAACAATTCCAAGCCCCAGCCTTAATCCATCATTCCGTACTTCAATACCAGATCTTCCATTTCATCCATGGTCATAGGAGTAGGAATAACAAAATTTTCATTTTCAATAATTTTATGTGCCAGCTCTTTGTATTCATTAGCCTGGTTACATTCTTCATCGAATTCTATGACGGATTTTTTATTAAATTCAGCTTTCTGTACAATGTTGTCTCGAGGTACAAAGTAGAGCAGCTGAGTTCCAATTTTTTCACAGAATTCTTCCAGTAGTTCTCTTTCACCATCTACATTACGGCTGTTACAAATAATTCCGCCTAATCGAACTCCACTTTGCTTGGCGTATTTTACCATACCTATACAGATGTTATTAGCTGCATAGAGTGCCATCATTTCACCAGAAGCCACGATATATATTTCTTCGGCTTTACCATCCCTTAC
>DAWK01000112.1 GCA_002509745.1 Methanobacteriaceae archaeon UBA349
TTCCATTTTGTGATCCTATATATATGGTTCCATTGTTTACAACAGGAGATGATTTTACGGCATTACCTGTATCAAATTCCCAGGTTTTTGTTCCGTTTTCTATATCCACAGCATATAATCGTCCATCATTTGAACCTATATAAACTGTATCATTCACCACGGCTGGAGAAGATTCAATGGCGTTTCCAGTCTTAAATTTCCAGTTAACATCACCATTATCAGTATTTATGGAGTAAAGATATCCATCAGTGGAACCAACAAATAAAGTCTTATTTTGAATGGCTGGAGATGAAATTAAGCCCCCGCCGGTTTTATAATCCCATAATTTTGTACCATCTTCCATATCTACGGCATATACATTCCCGGCATTTGAACCAAAGAATATTATTTTATTCAATATGGCGGGGGATGATTGTATTGGCCCTCCGGCTGGGAAGTACCATACTTGGGATGTGAAATCCGCTGCTTCTTTTAAAAATCCAGTGTGTTCCTGATTCTCGTGAAACATCTGCCAATCTGCAGCAGACACTGGACCAATCAGTATACACGCTATGAGTAGTCCAATAAAGGCATTTCTCTTTTTAAACATATTTTTTCACCACAATTAATATACTAATGGAAAATATTGATTATCAATTTAATCAATTTAATCAATTTAATCAATTTATATCCATTTTTTACTTTAATTTGCTCTAAATTTAGTAATATTAATGATTTAAACTTTATAATCAGTTTAAATTATTTTTATTTAATTTATTAATTATTTTATTAGCATATTCGTAAAATGGGAGATATAATAGGTACATCTCTATTATACGTCTCTATTGAAACTTCTAACTCCCATGGCAAAGAATAATAGGGTAAAACCTATTAAAACTGCAACATCTACCCATACATCTCCTAAATTTGCGCCCTTAAGCATAACTGCTCTTAGTGCATCATTAGCGTATGTTAGGGGGACTAAATATGCGATTTTCTGGAATATCCAGGGCATGGTTGCTAGTGGATAGAATACTCCTGATACAAACATCATGGGCATGGTAAATGGCATTACCATTTGCACATAATCTTCCTGAGTAGAAACTCGGGCCGATATCATTATTCCAAACCCTACAAAACATAGGGCTGTTAGAACCAGTAGTAAGAGCGTGAGCCCCATACTTCCCTTTATTACTATTCCAAAGAGAATAACGGCGGCCAAAATTAATATAATGGCCCTCCCGGTTTCAATTATCAACTTTGATATAATTTTTCCACCTACCACAGTAGAAACGTTGGTTGGGGTCATAAATAAACGAGCAAGTTCTCCTCTTTCTCTTTCACCAGCAATAGACTCTCCCATACCCATCATACAAGACATCATAACGGTCATGGCTATAACTGCAGGTACCAAGAAGTCTATGTATTTGATATCACCATAAATCTTGTCTACCTGGAAATTAATGGTATTTGCCAGATTTTGTATGCTGGCCACTATTCCACCAGGCTGGGATGATGATACTTGGCTGGTGTTTACCTGGATTCCTGTCTGATTTGAGGTACTCTGAGAACTGGCGGTAGAGCCACTACTATTCATCTGCATTTTTTCCAGTCCGAGCTGGCCGGAAATTTTGCTGAATAATGCTTGTGTGGTGGGTATTAAGGCCTGGCTGGCCATCTGATCAGATGAGTCAACATACATCACTACACTTTGAGGCTGCGAACTAGTAAGATTGTCATAATTGGGTGGCAATACGATGGCTGCTTTTACCTGTCCGCTCTGAACCATCTCCCTACCCTTCTCGGGATCGCTAATAATTCCTTTCACATCATACAAACTCATATTTTTTATGGCATTTAGTGTCTGATCGGTTACTGCTCCGTGTGATTGATCAACTACCACTATAGGTATGTTATCAAGTGTTCCACCCATCCCATAACCAAATAAGGTTATCATGATAATCGGGAAAAGTATAAGGGACATTAAACGAGGCTTATGCCTCCAAAGGACTATTAGATCCTTTTTGAGCATCCACATTACTTTCTTAGTCTCCAATCTTATTCCTCCTTCTCCTTAGCCGTTACTTTTACAAATACATCTTCCAAAGAGGGATCTTTAGTTGAAATAGAAGTTATGTTCCCGTTATTCTCCATAACTGCCCATATAACATCATTTACAGCTGTTTTACATTTTTCGTCCATTTCCATAATGACTCGACCAGAATGATGTTTAATTACTTCAAATACTACGGGGAGCTTTTGAATTTCTTCTACCATTTTATCATTCAGGTTACTGACCATGATGCTCATTTGTTTTGTTTTCCCATTTTCTCTTTCAAGATCCGCTACTGCACCTTTCAAATCTTTAAATGAACTTTCTTGACCAATAGGATTTTCTTGCTCTATTTTATCAATAATTGTACCTAAATTGGCCTTTTTAGCATCTTCATCTTCTCTGATCATGGTATCTTTTAATCCCTGAGGAGTGTCAAAGGCAGCAAGTGTGCCTTGATTAATAATTCCCACATTATCACATAGGAGCTCTACTTCATACATATCGTGGGAACAGAGTATTATGGTATGTCCTTTTTCATTCAATTCAGTAATTAAATCCCAGAGTACTCTTTTTGTTGTGGGATCCAGTCCAATGGTTGGTTCATCCAGGAACAAAATATCTGGTTGATGTACCAGACTGGCTACTACTGAAACTTTCTGCTTTTGACCACCAGAAAGTTGTCTAACCAGCTTATTTTGAGCGTATTTTATGTCAACCAGTTCCATGAGTTCTTCAATACGTACCTCTTTAAGGTCTCGAGGCATCCCATAGAAGTCGGCACATAGCTCCACATTTTCTCTCACCGTAAGATCTCCATAGAGGCTTACTAGTTGAGGAACCATTCCTATTTTTTGTCTAACTTCATTAGGACTCTCATTAATGTCATAACCAGCTACACTAGCACTTCCTTCAGTTGGCTGAGCAAGACAAGTCAACATTTTTATAGTAGTAGTTTTTCCGGCTCCATTTGGACCTAAAAATCCGAAAATTGATTTATTCTCGATTTTCATATTAAGGGCATCCACTGCTAGAAAATCACCGAATTTTTTTGTCAAATCGAAGGTTTCTATTGCGTATTTCATTTATTAACACCTCCGTGTGGCGTTTTAGCTCATAATCATTTTTAATCATTTTTGATAAATTAACTAGATTATGGTTAAACTAATTTTAAATTAGCTTACGTGGCTAATTTTATTTTATTCTTAAATTTCATCATTCCAAAAATCTTCCCAAAGTTTGGCAATATTATTTTCGAAAATGTCTCTTATTCTAAGAATTGTAGCTTCTCCTTGAGGAGTTATTTCATAATATTTTAGCTTTCTCTTGCCTTGATATTCCCAGGTTCCAGTTATGAGGCCTTTTTTTTCAAGGTCATGTAATATGGGATATATTGTGCTGGGCCCCAGTGGTTTCATTTTCTTAGAGAGATCATGAGAAAGATAAAATTTATTTATATTGGTCATTATTTCGTAGCCATGTAGCCTATGCTTCTTTATCATTCCCAAAATTATTGTTTTGCCGAATCCACGCATGAAAGTTTTAATAAATGTTTTATCATATTTTTGACAATCTGAATCGTCAAAATCTTCACAAGGATTATTCATGTCTTCTGAATTTTCATTGTGATGGTTATCTTTATTATCATCTAGAATTTACTAACCCCCTATATTCTATTTCTAAATTTAACTGTTTTTTGTTATTTAGACTAAATTTAATTTACTTAAACATCTTATATTCAAATATTAATTCATATTTGATGTTTTCAATTCACTATTCTAGATTTTGATATATTAATTTTGGATATATCTATTTTCGTAATATTCCATAATACAAATTCGGATATATAAATATTGCTATTAATTTTGATATATCTGTTTTTGTAATAGTAATGGCACTTTTTAATATAATAATAATAATAATAATAATATAAAAATTAAAATAAGGAATTAAAATTTCTTTTTCTTATTTTCTAGATAAAATTAAAATTTTATGGTTTATTAATCAATAATAGAAAAAAATAACCTTCAAAAACAAGAATATATCTTTAATGGAGAAAGTGAGAGAACACAATTAGGATTATTCAATCAGTGATGGGGTGATAATAACATGAAATGTGGCTTTTCTAGTTTGGCTCTTTTTATGAATTCTTTTGAAATGATGCTTGATCAGGCAACCCAGGATGGATTTAAATGTATGGAAATATTATGTGAAGGGCCCTATTGGCCGCGTAGCGTTCTGGAAGAATGCAGTAGCTTGGAAGTTTTTCAATCATATAATCTCGATATTTTTCTGCATGCTCCTACGGTAGATTTAAACCCTGCCAGTATTAACTCCGGAATTAGAGATGAAACTCAGAGGCAAATGGGAGAAACGGTTGATTTGGCCGTTGAAATTGAAGCCAAAGCTATAACCACACATCCGGGCATGATTAGGCGTCTGGAAGAGAGGGTGAGACTCATGGCCATTGACTTCGCTGTTGAAAATCTCACGGAATGTTCTGAATATGCTAATGGCAGAGGAATATGTTTTTCTATAGAAAATATGCCTAATAAATATGCTTATTTATGTAATAGTGCTTTAGAGCATGATTTTATGGTGAATGAATGTGGATGCAAGGCCACAGTGGATATGGGTCATGCTAATACTACTGATGACCCTTCAGAATTTTTAAATATTAATAAAACCATTTATTACCATTTAAGTGACAATGATGGTCTCAAAGATCAGCATTTACCATTGGGTGATGGATCTCTGGACTTAAATCTTATTAAAAATATTAAAGTTGGCATTATAGAGCTTAATTCCTATGAATCCGTATTAAAAAGCAAAAAAATTTTATATAAATTAAATGGTAAAGGTAATTAACTAGAAACAACTTTTAAGATAAAATAGGGGAGATATGCTTGGATAAAAGAGTTAAAAAAAATTTAAAAGAAAAATTCATGACCACTAACCGTATAGAAACTTTAGTGGACGGTATTTTTGCAATAGCCATGACTCTCTTAGTTTTAACTTTAGAAGTTCCCCAACTTCCTGCTCCAGTGACCAATGGCACTATAATTAATTTTTTAATTTCTACCATACCACAATTTTTTGTTTATGGAATGAGTTTTGTTTTACTGGCTGTTTTCTGGAGAATAAATCATCGTGAATTTCATAGAATAGAAAAATCCAATGGTATGCTTTTAAGGATAAATGTTATTTGGTTGATGTTTGTAGTTCTGGTGCCATTTTCAACATCTTTAGTGGGAGATTATGGTAATTTTCAAGCAGCTGAACTTTTTTTTCATTTAAATATGCTCATAATAGGAATACTGGCATTCATAAACTGGTATTATGCTGTTAATTGGGGACTTACAAATGTTAAATGGACTAAGAAAGCTTATAAAAGTAGTTTTTATCATTATTTAATATTTCCTTTTTTAGCTGTCGTGGCAATGCTTCTAACATTTATTTCGCCTTCCTTTAGTTCCCTAGCTTATTTAGGAATAGTTTTTTTTGAAAATATAGGGAAAAAAATTAATCCTGATGACGAATAATAAAAGATATCAGTATTTATTAATTAAATATATTTAAAGAATTAATTTGATTAATTAGTAATAAAACATGATTATTTTGATAATTCAAGGCCTTATATAAATCCAGCCTTCTTTTTGCTTTCTTACTATCTCCCCAATTCCGGAGGGTACAACTTTAATTCCTTTAATTAGTTCTTCAGGATTTACATTAAGCGAATTTAGTGTATTTGAACAGGCTGCAAATCTCACCTCTTTTTTAAGCAAACTAGAGATCATGTTTGAATAGGGAGAACTATTAAAAAACATTTTAACACCCATAGAATAAGCTAAAAGTTCTATTTCTACATTTTCTTCACCCAAATCAGCAATCAGATTTCTAATGTTATTTAAAACTAGATTAACTCGAAAAGGGTCTTCTTCATTCACTTGAAATATAACTTTATATTTTTCCATTTTTCTCCCTCAATAATTCAATTCATTAGCAAGATTCCTATTTGTTTTATTAATTAAAAAATATAATTAATAATGATTTTATAAAATATTATACTCACTTAATTTTTTATTATTATTCTTATAAATGATTTTAGGAGAATAGGTATGAGTTGCTATCTTAGACACATGAAAAAAGTTTTAAATGAAGCTGGAATTGATCCAAAAGACAAAACTGAGCGTAAAGAAGTAGATATTGCTATTCGTAGAGTGGTGGGGAAAACTAGCGAGGATAAATGCAATATTGTCTGGAGAGAAGTTAAAAAATGGATTAATGATGAAGAAAAAGAGAAAAAATTAGTGAAAGGTCTTAAAAATACTAATGGAGTTTAATTAAAAATCAATATCTAAAACTTCTTTTATATTATATATTATAATGTCTGCGGCACTGGAGACTTTTTCAGGAACTTTTTCGTCTTGTTGAAGAGTTAAAACACCAATATCTGCTTCTTTAAAGGCCAATATGTCGTTAGCTCCATTTCCAACCATCATAACTTTGTAGTCTTCTTTTAATTCCTTTATAATCTCTTTTTTTCGCTTGGTGCTGGCAGTTCCAAATACATTGGAATGAGGTATTGAAATAAATTTGGCCAATTCTTCTAAAGACTTTTTACGGTCTCCAGAGGCTATAAAAATTTGAATATTTCTTTTTTTCAGTTCATTTACTACTTTAATAACTTCTGGGAAAACTTTACCCCCAGCAGTTATGGTAAATTCTACTTTTCCAGTGTCCAGATTCATAATAAATCCAGATCCACTACATATTTGCACATTGTATTTCTTTTCCATTACGGCCAGAATACTATCTTGTATGTCTTTTATAGTAGAAGTGTCTTGTTTTAAATCATTTAAAACATCTTCATTGCTTATATCTTCACTGGAATAGCTCACATCAAATTTAACATTATTCTGGGTTATGAACTGATACAAAGTCTGATCACTCCGGGCGTTTATCAAACACTCCGCGGGATCAGTTTGAAGGACCACCAGAGCACGATTTCCAGTGTAATCCACTATATCCATGGAATTCATGTAATCGCAGATACCCCCGGTTTTAATATTTTTTAAAGCTCGGTACCTTTTTATTAGAGTTCCTGAGTTGTCAAAAACTACGGCCTTCATTTTCATACCATAAGAGTTAGTTGAGAAGAATATTTAAAATTTTGTTAATTGGAATTATTCTAATCTACATGAATCTAATAATGAAAAAAGTAGTATACTTTCGGCTAGAATTAAATAATATCTTTATTTTATTTTAAATACTCCTACAGAATTTATAAAGAAATATACTCCTACAAAGATCATAAATACTCCACAAATGCGCATTATAGTTCTATAGTTATCAGGTTGCACCAGAGCACGGCTTCTTGATGAAAGATAAGAAACTGTGCTGAACCATGCAACATCAGATGTCCAGTGGCCTAAAAGAAATGCGAAAATTCCTAAAAATCCAGCCAGAGCCATTCCTTTAAATATAAAAGCTCCACCAATTGTGGCCCACCATATAAAAAAGAATGGATTAGATAAACTGGTTAAAATTCCGTTGATTATAGAACGGAAGCTTGAAGAATTTTCATTTGAGGAATCTGTAGAAGAAATTATATTGCTTTCGTGATTATATTCTTTAGAAGTTTGTTTGATAAATTCTCTATTAGAAGAATTATTATCCTGAATTTCTCCAGAAGATGTATTTTCTAATTTAGGAGTTTCTTTAAAAATTTGAAACCCCATAAATATTAAAACAATTCCTCCCAGAAGGCCGATAATAAAAGAAGCAGTATTGGAACCAATTAACCATCCTAATCCAAATAATATGAGCAATACTAGGCATAATTCTGTAAATATATGTCCGCTGGTTATTAAAGGGCCGGCAATAAATCCTTTTTTAAATGAATCTGATATGGTTACTGTTAACATGGGGCCCGGAACCAGGGCTCCTGATAATCCCACTAAAAATGATGTAACTGCAAACAGGACAATTTCAATCATGAAAATCGGAATTATAGTAATATTAATTAATATAATTTATTTTGCATTTTAATAGATATGTCATGGGATGTTTAATTGTATTGATTTAATATTTTCATTATTTCGTTTAGATGATAATCTACTTGATCCACATCTTCTTTTTTAAATGACTTAGAACGACTTAAAAAGGTGAATCTTTCTAAAACGTGGCTCATTTTGTTTAAAATGTCATTAACATATATTTTAGACTGGTACATTTAACCACCATTTTACAATTGTTCAGTCGAATATATATTACTTTTTTAATTTTTATCTTAAATTTTAGCAAAAGCAAATAAAAAAAATAAAATCTAATAAAATCTTCAAAATAAATTGAATAAAATAATTAATTTAAATATATAATTCATTGGATTTTATTCCAGGAAATTAATCTTACGGCCTAAATTAAGATCACGAGCCTTCTCATAAACTGTCCAAGCGGTGGTTATGTCTTGAACAGCTAATCCTGTAGAATCAAAAATGGTTATCTCATCATCAGAGGTTCGGCCGGGATTTTTACCAATCATAACATCTCCCAGTTTTCCAGATAGATCATCTTGTTTTAATAGGCCTGCTGCTACAGGAACATTGATTTCTCCACTGTGACTGGCCTGTTCCCAACAGTCAATAAATATTTTGGACTTTAAAAGTGCAGAACTTTCTATTTCCTGTTTACCTGGGGCATCCGCACCCATAGCATTAATATGGGTTCCAGGACTAATCCATTCATCTTTTATAACGGGGTGAATTACGGGGGTGACAGTCACCACTACATCCATATTTTCTACAGCTTTTTTAGGTGTATCAACTGCTTTTACTTTAATTCCATATTCTTCAGATACTTTTTTAGCAAAATTTTCTCGAGCAGAGCAAGTTCGGCAGTAAACATAGGCTTTTTTAATATCCATTACTTCATTGATGGCCATAAGTTGAGTATATGCTTGTTTTCCAGCCCCTATTATCCCTAAAGTTTCAGAATCTTTCCGGGCCAAGTACTTGGTTCCTACCCCTCCCGCAGCACCGGTGCGCATGTTGGTAATCCAGGTACCATCCATTATGGCCAGTGGAAATCCAGTTTCAGGATCTATTAATTCTATCATAGCCATTACGGTGGGCAGGTCATGAAGATTCGGATTATCAGGGTGAACATTAACACACTTTACTCCGGCTTCGCCCATATTTGGTAGGTAACAGGGCATTATTCTTAAATCGCCATTAAATTCTGAGAAGAAAAGATATTCTTTAGGAGGCATCCGGACTCTGCTCTGGGCATGTTCAATATAAGCAGTTTCAACAGCATCAATAACTTTTTTCATTTGTATTAATTCTTTTATTTCGCTTTGATTGAGAATTATGGTTTCTTTCATCTTTGTCACCTAATTATTAAAAGGATTATTTAAAGGATTATTTA
>DAWK01000021.1 GCA_002509745.1 Methanobacteriaceae archaeon UBA349
GTTATATGTATGGTATTAAAATCAACCCAAAGCTCCTGGAAGAGCTGGAAAACCTTCGAGAAACGGATTCTAAAAGCTATCAAAACATTGTAAAAAAAGTTCAAAGTATAGCTAATATTTTAGAATTAAACCCTAATCATTGTAAAAATCTCCGAAAACCTTTACAGGACTATAAAAGAGTCCATATTAACAAATCTTTTGTTTTAGTTTTTAAAGTTGATATTAAAAATAAAGCAATGATATTAATGGCATATGATCACCATAGTAAAGTTTACTCCCGAAATGATCTATAACTCCTGGCTTTTTTTATATTTAATGGCAGATGGTAGTATTTATTATATTAATATGGCTAATATGGTAGAACTACCATAATGTTATGGTGATACTACCATAATAAATTCAATAAGTTTCAAATATTTTTTGAAAATAGATTTGAAAGAGTATTATGAATGTTTTTAATTATTTAAACGTTATTTGTTTCTTAAACAATTATTAATTATATATAAATTGCATTATTAATTTCCTATTTATTTAACATTAAATTAATCATAAGTTTATTTATATTTAGACTTCTAAATTATAAATTACTGTATGAGGTAACAAATTATGAAAAAAGAATTTCTAATAGTTGGTCTTGTTTTATGTTGTGTTTTTGCCAGTATGACGGCCATTTCAGCCAGTTATTTACCCTCAGGATATTATAATAATGTTAACATTGGTAACTATCAACCAATAGGTGTTGGTCCTTTCAATACGGTAGGGTTTACCATAACCAGCCCATCATCATCAAGCTTAAAAACAGAATGGCATAGTGAACTAGTTTATATCAGTTATAATGTTCAAATAGACATAGCATATTATACAACTACTGGAACCCTAAAATTTGTTGCAGATGATTTTGATGTACCGATAATGGGGGATTATAGTGGACATACATTGGAAACACTGGATATTGACACCTCGAGAAATATCTATGTAAGTGTAACTTCACGGAAAATTAGTTTTGGTGGCACAACATACAATGACATAATTCCACCTAAAATAATTGCAACTAAACCCCTCAATAACTCCAACCATTTATCTCTAACCTCACCTATAAAGATCAAATTCAGTGAAAAAATCAGCAAAGGAACAAAATTCTCAAAAATCTACATTAAAAACCTAAACACCAATAAAATCGCAAAATCAACAGTAACAAGCATATCTGGAAACACCATAACCCTCAAAATGACCAAAAGCAGACTAAGTCTTAACACCTATCAGGTTTACATACCAACTGGAGCAGTCAAAGATGCTGCAGGAAATAAAAACACAGGATACGTGCTAAAATTCAAAACAAAAAAATACTAATTCTTTCTTTTTTTAGATACAATTTTTAAATTCAATAACCATTAAATTGGAGAAGTAAACTGTTTGATATAGTCTGAATAATGTATAACCTTTTGGAAATATTAATTGCAGTGATATATCAAGCCAGGTGTATAATAAAAACCTATTTCACCCACCATACCCAATACTATAAATGGCGATAAACATGGTGGAACTATTATTCTTTCTCATAATGCTATTCATAGTGGCCCTCATATCTCGTAAAATTGACCATCTCCCGGTATCGGCCCAGATGATTTTCATCTTTGCAGGTATGGCAGCCGGCTATTTTTTAACGGGTTTTGTGGATGTACGGGAACCTCCTGTATCCACCATCGTGCTCATAATTGCCGAAGTGGCCCTGGTACTGGTATTATTCACCGATGCCTCCCAGGTAAAACTAGGGGCCCTTAAATCTAATCTATTAACCCTAAGACTATTATCTGTAGGCCTAATATCCACCATAATTCTGGGAATTCTGGCTGCAGCCGCCATATTCACTGATTTGACTTTCTGGGAAGCAGCCATTATTGGAATAGTTTTGGCCCCAACTGATGCTGCCCTGGGCCAAATTGTAGTTAAAAATAAGAAAATTCCAGAGAAAATCCGTAAAGCACTGGAAGTGGAAAGCGGATTAAATGATGGTCTATGTGTGCCTTTTTTACTGGTATTTATTGCCATAGGCCTGGCTGAAGAGACATTTTCACCCATGGGATATTTTATAGAGGTGGCCCTGGCCCAGATAGGATTAGGGGCCTTGGTTGGTCTGGGTGTGGGAATCATTGGTGCTGGAGTAGTTATAAAATCCCGTGATAAGGGATTGATCACACCTGAGTATCAGAGAATCGCTTTTCTGGTTCTGGCTGTAATTTCTTTCCTTTTAGCTGATGAAATTGGGGGCAGTGGATTTATAGCGGCCTTTGTAGGTGGTCTGGCTACCGGATACATCACTCGGGATGCAGGTAAAGTTCTCATTGATTTTGCTGAGGCAGAAGGCCAGTTTCTCAATCTCACGGTTTTCTTCCTTTTAGGAATAATCATAGCCGGATTGCTACCATTTATAACCTGGCAAATAGTTCTCTATGCTATTTTAAGTTTGACTATTATTCGCATGCTGCCGGTGGCTCTATCATTAATTGGGGCCAAAGTGGACATTGATTCCACCTTATTCATGGGATGGTTTGGTCCTCGAGGCCTGGCCTCAGTGGTACTGGCTCTGATTGCTTTGGAAGAGCTGGGATCTTTCTCCGGTGAGGAAACCTTTATTTTAGCGGTGTTTACCACAGTGTTCTTTAGTGTGGTGGCCCATGGGGTGACTGCTCTTCCTTTATCCAGAAGATATGTTAGAAAATTAAAAAAAAATAATTATTAATAAATAATAATATGCGTTTTTGAAATATTTTAAAAAAAAATTAGATATTATACCAGATAAGGTATGAACATCTTGGTTTTGTTTTTATATTCTTCATATTCCGGGCCAAATTCATCTATCATGTCATTTTCTTCTTTTTTGGCCAGCTTATAGTACATTACCAGCAATATGAGGTATAATACTATTAATGGTATGGTGGCCCATCCTATCATTATTCCCAGGGTTATCATGAAGAATCCGGTGTATTGGGGGTGACGCACATATTTATAAATTCCATCTGTTACTAATTTTCCCTCTCCAGTTTCTTTAACCCAGTAATTTTTGTGGATTTTTTTCCAGCCCATTAAAACCAGGGCCACTCCACTTAAGGATACTAAAGCACCAATCCAGCTTCCCATATCTCCAATGTAGGTTCCCAGGGTGTGTCCCCAGAAAACACCTTCTGGTAACCAGATACCAAATAAGGCTCCTATGGCAAACATACTAAACGGTATTCCGAACATTTCAATGGCAAAGGCCACAACAAAGGCTAAATAAGCACCAGTTGGTTTTACACTACTCTTTTTATAAAAAGGTGCAAATAATATAAATAATCCGTAAATCGCTATCCAAATTAATACAGCCCACCAGTTTCCAAAGTGGGTAAATACATTTTCTTCTATCATTTAATATCACCAATTATTATAATCTATAAAATTTATTTTGACTAAAAAATGGATTTCATCAATTTTTATTTTAATTGAGTCTTAATCCAAGAGTTTCATTGTTTTTTATTTTCAATGGAGCGTGTCATCATTTCAATGGCGTACTCAATGAGCTCTTCGTGAGTTAAATCATGATCCTTCATGTGCATTTCAATGGTAGGTGTTAGATTAATCATATTCTGCATAGATGAGGTTATATACAAGGAGGTTTTCACAGGATCAATATCCTGACGTATGGATCCATCTTTTATTCCTTCGTCAAAAGCACTGGTCACAGTTTTAAAACTATCAGACCTTATTTTGTTAAGTTTTTCCATTTCTGGAAAATCTTCATCAAAGGGTATGTTGTAATAGAAACGGGACAGATAATAACCGGGGTATTCCTTGTAAAATTGATAAAATGCTAGAATGAGCATTTTTATTTTTTCCAGACCGTTTTTTGCTTGAGGATAGCTTTTAGTTACTATTTCATTCAAAATTCGGGAGCCACGTATGGCAATGGCCAGATATATTTCTTCCTTGTTTTTAAAGTATAGATATAATGTGCTTCTTGCTAGTTCTATTTCCGTAGCAATATCGCCCATGGAAACATTTTCATAACCTTTTTCAAAGAATAATTTTTCGGCTGAGTCTAAAATACCTTGACGTCTGGATTCTTTTTCTCTTTCCTTTCTAGCAGATATGGTCATAAAATTCACCTGACATATTGTCATAAATTAGACAATATGTTATATAATGACATACCGTCACTAAATAACAATGCGTCATATTAGTATTTAAACTTTTGTATTGAATTAAAAATCTCAAATTAATACCTATTTTGCAGTTTTAGGAAAATTTTTATCTTTCCAGGCGAAAATATTTTATTTTAGCCGTTTTACCAAGGCCTTATTTAGTTTGGTTGCCATTGGGGTTATCTGAGCTTATGTCAATTATATAAAATCTAAGAAAATAAAATTGACATAGGATACTCAATAATAAAAAAAATTTATTAAACCCGAACACTATAATGAATAATATGAAATCTTTTAAAGTTTATCCCGAAGCCGTGGATGAATTTGTAAATAATATTATTCAACATTATAAAAGAAGGATTGATATTATTTTCTTATTTGGTTCTTTAGCCCGGGGAAAAGCCCGTGAAGAATCAGATATTGATATTTTAGTGGTGGTTGACCTTGATCTGGATGAAAATGTAGATGTTTCTTTTTTCCTTTTACTTAAATATGGTAAGATTATATCTCCTAAAGATATGAAAAAATCTCGTTTTGATAAAATGGCTAAAGAAGGTTTTTCTTTTATTAATAATGTCTTAACTGAGGGAGTAGTTCTGTATGAAAGAGTGGGAAAAGCATCTGCAGAGAATAAATCTGCTAATATTCTTCTTGACAACCAAACTAAAAGAATAAATTTAATTTTTTGATTAGGATATTATTTAAATCAATATTAAACAGGGGGCCTTTTAAATGTTGGATTTTGGAATAACTGTCCAGGAAAAAATGGAAGATTACGACACTAAGTTTTTAAATGAATTGCTGCCTGGTGAGCAAATTTCTGGTGAAATTGTTATTGGAGAATTTAAGGCCTTACCCATGGGTGGAAGGGAAGTAGCTGAATTCTATGTCATAATTACTGACCATGGGAATCGTAAAAAATGGGTTTGTGAATTTATAACTTCCTATTATCCCGAAACTGATAATATTTATGGGGAGCACGGTGCTGTATTTTATAATTTCATTGATTCTTTAAATCACGTGGTGAATAATACTCCTAAAAATTGGCAGGAAAACTATTCTGTGAATTTTCACAAATTCCGAAAAACAGTAAATGATAATGTATCCCTGATAACAGTAAAAACAGTTCAATCACCTAATGAAGATGCTAAAACTCTTAACCTGGAAGTCATTGATGCCACTATTAGTAAAAAATCGAAAACTCCAGATTCAGTATCCATCTATGATTTAGCAGATGAAGATCCTATCATTCTCACGGCATATGCTCATCTTCGCAATAAAGGAGACCGTATTACGACAAAAAACATTCGATTTGAATTAAAAACATTATTTGATGATAAAAATATAACTGAACAGGCCTATCAATCTGCATTAAAAGAATTAAAAACAATTAAGGATGTTTGAATCTATTTTAATTTAATTTTTTATAATTAATATTCTTGATGTTGTAATATATTATTTCTTATTTCAAACCTATTTCTTAAGAATTTCCTTTAAATCATCTATTTCTGATTTTATTTCTCTCATCTGATTGTCCATATCATCTAATTTTTTAATTAAATGGCCCATTGTTTCCTGATTTTCTTCTTTTACGGATTCACGTTCTCTTCTGAATTTTTCCAGTATGGCTGTGGTGGCGGTGGCGGTTAGTATGCTGGAAAATCCTATGGCTGCAAACATGGCCATTAAACCAATTACTCTACCCGTACTGGTATGGGGGACTACATCTCCATAGCCCGCAGTAGTAATGGTTTGCATAATAAACCAGAAACTATCGCCGCTATGGAGTGAAAGCATATAAAATAACCAGGAAAAACCATAGTAATTCGTAAATACGTCTGATTCTTCTTTCTACTTTCATAGATATATTATTAAAGATTTTTTAGATATATTTCTTTTCTTTTTTAAAATCAATCATTTTTTTTATTAAGAAGTGTATTTTTTGATAACTTTATTTTAACTATCCTAGGTTTAAATGTTATAAAATTATATAACGAAATATTTAAATATTTAAAAGTTAAAAGTTTAATTTAAAAATATATAAGTGAGGCAAAAAATGCAAAAAAAACTAATATATTTATTATTAGCATTTATGTTGTGTGCATCTTTTTTAGCAATGCAACCTGCAGCTGCAACTACACAAGATAAAATTAAAACCATGATTATAATAGATCATGAGTATTACACACACAATTTTGGTATTAGTTGGTGGTTAGCTACAGAAACATATCTTATTGATGTAAACAAGGGAAGTCATCTAAATCATCAAGTTTTACGCTATGAATTGTATAATCCTGAAGGAGTTCTTTGTGAAGTTCAAAAACATAAAACTGATGAATTATGGTATGAAGATGATGTATGTGCTGAAGCACTATTTGAGGGTGATTTTCCAGGCGAATATTGGGCTTTAAAAGTATTTTATGACGGAAATGATATATATGAACCTTGTCAGAAGACTTTTAGGTTTTCAACCTCGTAAAAATATAATTATCCGTGGGGCGGATCTGATTAACTCATCCAGATCCCTCTAGAAAAAATTTGTAAGTTGGAACTGTCAATTTTGCAATCAATCTTGCAAATTTTTATACCAAAAAAATCTGTAAATTAATATTTCTTTAATATTTTTAAATTATTAAAATTTTATTTATAAAATAAAAAATTAAGAATAATAAACTTAATTCTATTTATTCAAGGCCCAGTAGCATCTTTTAGGGGAGATAATGGTCTCGTCTTTCTTGAGTTCTTTCATTATTTTATCAACTTCTTTTTTCTCTACACCAGAGAGGGCACTGACTTTAGTGGCGTTTAAAGGTTCTTCAGATTCTTTGAATGCTTTTATAACTTTTTCCTTATTATCCATCGGTTATCACCTGTTAATTCTCTTAAAACTTATATTATTTTTAGATTAATATAAATTAAATAGTGGATATTCTTAATTTTTTATATTAATATAAATTTATAAGTGAATTTTTAGATTAATAAAAGTCAAAGGTGATAGGGGGCCAAGCATCACTATTATGATTAATTGTATAACAATATTTTTCCACTACTTCATACATACTCCAATATGGAGATAAAAAAAATGTTGGACGTATTATTCTTTCTTATAATGGTTTTTATAATAGCTTTAATCTAGGGTAAGATAAATAAATTACCGGTAAAGGCCCAATGATTATCACCTTTGCCGGCCTATTGATCGGATTTTTTTTAACGGGAATCATGGATGTGCGCCAAGCCCCTATATCCAACATAGTACTAATCATTGCCGAGGTGGCTCTGGTACTGGTACTATTCTCAGATGCGTCCCGGGTCAAATTAGGGTCTCTAAAATCAAATATTCTCAATATGTTTATTCACTATAGGATTAATCTCCACCATNNTGGTGGCGGCCTTAATATTCACCGAAATTTTTCCCGTAAGAATACCTTTCCCAGATAAAAGTTTTGAACAAAATATTCTTTCCACTACAGTATGGTATTGGCCTTATGCGGTTTAAACTGCCTCGAATTTTTTCACCATTTAAATCAGTCCCTGAACTTCTGGGACACTCCGGTTTGTCCGGTGCATTTTCATTTTATTGCCCTGAAAAAGATATATATTTGACTGGTACAGTTAATCAGGCCGCTTATCCTGATTTATCCTTTAATTTAATGGTTAAAATAATTAATTATTTATAATTCTCATCAGTTAATTATAGCGGCTGCTAACTTTTCGAAGCATGAACTGACATTTCTGGTGGAATAGATGAATAACTGAAAAATGCGTTCAATGAGGCTGAAGAATGAGGAAAAGAAAAATCTTCTGTTGGTGATGTGAAAAAAGCTTCATTAAGTGCGATTGCAGTAGAAAATAAATCATCAAACCTAACTGATGGCAGTGGATTGTTCGGTTGGAAATTCAATGGAAACGTTGAATAATTAAATACCCATCAACTCATATCAACACTTTTTTAGCCATTCTGTCGTAATTTATATTAAGTTAGAGATACAATACTAGATTATATGGGTTATTAATAAATGGGGCATATTTTTGACTGAATCTGTTTTACAAAGAGGACAACTTAAAAAAGAGTTATATGCGTTTTTAATTATCACTTTTGCAGCCACCTATATTCTTCAATTAGGTATTTATGTCATTGCCGGTCCTTTATCATATACATCTCCATTCTGGATTGTGACACTTTCAGCTTCTATGTTTATACCGGCTATTGTTGCCATATTCTGTATGGCTTACTTCAAATCTAAAGCCATGACTACAGAAACAAAAATTATATTCACATTTTTCTTGATTTATGTAGTTCTATTCCTCTTTGAAAGCTTTTTTCAGCCAATTATAGGAAATATAATGGGTAAACCTCTCCTTTCAGGGATTATTGGCGTTTTAGGAATTTTAACTTTAATCATACTGAACTTAAAAAAGAAATGGCGAAATGGCTTGGAACTCTCAAAACTATCATTTGGAAAAAATCTGAGATATTACATCATTATACCACTAATTTTTTCTGCAATACTCATTATAACTCCTATTTTTTATCATATCTATGGATTGGGCTCTCCATCTACAGAATTTAACCTTTATATGTTCTTTAACACTTGGATACCTAGTTTAATTTTGTTTTTCTTCATATTATGGCCTTCTTATTTTGGAGAAGAATATGGATGGAGAGGATACCTCCAAGACAGACTATTTCCACTTTTAGGTGGTTATAATGGCGTTTTAATACTTGGCATTATCTGGGGATTATGGCATAGTGTGCTCATCGTGTTGGGGCATAACTATCCAGGATATCCTATCCTTGGAAATGTTTTAATGGTTCTTTATTGCATTGTACTGGGTACTATTTTCAGTTACGCTGTTTTAAAGACTGGAAGTATCTGGATTGCAGTAATACTACATTTAATTAATAATAAAACAGCTCCCGTAGCAACATCTTTCATTGCGAATTCTGATAATCTTATATTGGGTTCTGTCATTGGAATTGCGTTTTTAGCAGTATTTGTACTGGTAATATTAAAGTCTAAAGTCTGGAAAATAACTGAAAAAATTGCATTTAATGAGTAAATAATCCAATGAAAAATGCAGAATCAACAACACAACAAGAACCTAACCACCAATTAATGAAAAAATTTCAACATATATTTAAATTTAACCTTCAAAATGCTTTCCCACCAAGGGGTTTATCGGCTTTTTCATTCTATTGCCCTGAAAAAGACATATATTTGACTGGCACAGTTAATCAGGCCGTTTATCCTGATTTATCCTATAAGTTAATGGTTAAAATGATTAATTATTTATAATTTGATAATATCTGAAAAAATTAAAAATCTTATTTAACAATATAACTAAAAGATAAATAATTTTTTAATTTCCAATTATTAGGGGTCTTTTTTAAATATTATCAGTTATATAGTCAAATATAACTTTTATTTAATTATTTAAGGTAGTAAAAATGATTCAATACAACGGAATTGTCATTAAAACCCATCCAGATGTTTATAAACCATCTAAAGACACTTTTTTACTTGCAGATAATCTTGATATAACTAGAAGAGACGAAGTCCTGGAAATAGGTACTGGGGCTGGATTAATAGCAATTTACTGTGCCCAAAGGTCAAAAAGAGTTGTTGCAACGGATATCGATGAAGAGGCCATAAAATGTGCATTGAAAAATGTTATTGCCAACCGCACATATAATGTTGAATTAAAAAATGGTGACCTTTTTGAACCGGTTCAAAATGAAAAATACGATCTAATTCTCTTTAATACATACAATACTACTGTTAATGATAATAAAAATC
>DAWK01000001.1 GCA_002509745.1 Methanobacteriaceae archaeon UBA349
CGCTGGAATTTCTATTGGGAACAGAAAAAACACCATCTATAATAGATATTAATCCCCCTAATTCATTTGAAAATATTCCATTTAAAGATATTCAAATTAATAAATCTCAAATGAATGCAGTTTCCTCTGCTATGGCAACAGATGACTTCTTTTTAATTCATGGGCCATTTGGAACCGGGAAAACTCGGACTTTAAGAGAGTTGATTCGACAAGAAGTCAAAAAAGGGAATAAAATACTGGCCACAGCCGAAAGCAACACGGCAGTGGATAATATTTTAGATGGATTATCTATGGCCATTTCAGAGGAATATAAAATTGAAGATAAAAAAAGGGACAAAAATAAATCCAGAGATGATTGTAATGGTGAAATTGATTGTGTTAGGTTAGGCCATCCTCAGAGAGCTTCTCGCAAAAATATAAAGTATACTCTGGCATATCAAGTAGAAAATCATCCACTGAATTCACAAATAAATCATCTAAAAGATGGAATTAAAAAAATTATTAGTGAACGAGACAAAAATACAAAACCATTGCCTGGGCTTCGTAGAGGATTGAGCGATACCCAAATACTTCTAAATGCAGTTAAAAAAAGAGGTTCCAGGGGAGTTTCACCCAATGTAATGATATCAATGGCCCGCTGGATAGAAAATAATCAAAAAGTGGATCAAAACCAAGAAAAAATACGTGCAATTGAAAAGAATATTGTGGAAAATATTCTAAAAAAAAGCTCAGTAGTTCTTTGTACTAATTCTTCAGCAGGATTAGATTATTTAAAAGGAGCAAAATTTGATTTATCTGTGATAGATGAGTCATCCCAAGCAACAATTCCCAGTTTATTGATACCTATTTCTAAAGCCAAACGTTTTGTTCTGGCCGGAGACCATAGGCAGTTACCACCCACTATAGTCAGCCAAAAAGCTCGAACCCTTCAAAAAACTCTTTTTGAGGAGTTAATAAAAAAATATCCTCAAAAATCCACCATACTAAACGTTCAATATCGAATGAATCCTGCTTTAATGGAATTTCCAAATCATGAATTTTATAATGGTGAAATAAAAGCTTCGGAAAGCCTAAATAAAATTTCACTTAATGATATAGTCTCTAAAATTAATATAAATGAGATTATTGAAAAAAATGAAATTGATCGGTTCAAAGAAGTTGAAAGAGATTTATTAGATTCTCAAATCCCATTTATATTTTTAAATACATCTAAAATTAATGAAAGATTTGAACAGAGAATAAAAGATTCTACATCAATTCAAAATCCTCTTGAAGCAGATATTATAAGCATAATTATTAATATATTCCTGAAATCAGGGTTTTCATCAGAAAATATAGGTATAATAAGTCCCTATGATGATCAAAGAAATTTAATTAGCTCTTTAACCAATGTCGAAGTGAAAACGGTGGATGGGTATCAGGGGCGTGAAAAAGACATTATGATTATATCTACGGTTAGAAGTAATTCAAAAAGAGAAATTGGATTTTTAAGTGATATGCGGAGACTTAATGTCGCACTTACTAGGGCTAGAAGAAAAATGATAATGGTCGGCGATGTTGACACTTTAAAAAGCAATGCAACATACCATCGACTGATAAAAGACTCTAAAAAAAGAGGATTTTTAAAAGATTTACAATTAAATTAAATTAATTGAGTTTATTTTAGTCCCATTGAATTTATGATTATTAATTATGATTATTATTAATATATTTTCCAAAATATTCAATTTATCTAAAACCAGTCTTCCAAGCTTTTTTGAGTGGAATCCATTTTCTTAATCTTTTTTATAGCACTGGAAACCCTTTCCTCTGAAAAGCCATGTTCCCCACATAAAAACTCTATTATTCCTTCTTGATCAGGAGTTCTCCATTTGAGTTCATAATCCCTAGTAATTTCTGGATTTAAAAATAATTCTCTTAAAAGTTCTGGATCTGCACCAAATTCATCTAGGGAAGTCTTAGTTTTCTCAATTGCTGCAAATATATCTTTTTCTTGTTTAATAAGTTTTAAACCAGTTTTAGCACCCACTCCTTTAATTCCCGGATTAAAGTCTGTGCCCACCATTAAGGCCACATCAACTAATTGTTCCCGAGTAATTTCCAGACTTTTAAGAACTAAATCAAGTTCCATTAATTCCGGAGCAGCCAAATTTCCACTAATAGTTAAATTACGAACGACAAGTGGAGCTCCAAAAAGCAGACAGTCATAATCCTGGCTAGCTACGGCCCAAGCATCACCATTAGTAACCATGAAAGATGCTTGCGCTTCACCTTCGCCCAACGATTGTATATAAGGCACCCCCATAAGCTCAAGCAACTTTTTAGAACCATTAACCACATCTGAAGACATTCTAGATGATCTTACAGCATATTTTCTTGCTTCTTCAATGTCACCCTTGCCCAATGCCTCTTTCCATTTCTTCTCAGATTCTTTTCGTACTTCAATCCTTTTACTTACAGTTTCTCCCTTTAAAGAATGAGATTTACCATCAAACACATATATGGGCTTTATTCCTTTTTCCATTAAAGAAGAAGTTCTATAAAGTATACCGCTAAGGTGAGATGTGACTCTACCGTGCTCATCCATGAGAGGCGACCCATCTCTTTGGCGGATACTTGATAAAAATTGATAAATACTATTAGCTGCATCAATAGCAACTGTACGGCCATTTAAATCCTCAAAATTAATTGGTTTAGGCGAAACAATATCTTTAAACTTCACTCCCATTTTAAATCCCCTTCATATGCTATTTAAGTAATTTAAATTTATTAATTATATTTATATTTTTACGAATAATATAAATATTTTAAATTAATGCTGATATCAATTAACTGGTTTAGCAGTATTAAATATATTTGATATAAGAAAATTCTGATGAGGAAAAAACTAAATATCCTTGATAAAGTTAATTAATAAAATTATAATAAATTTTAAAGATTATTTAGTAAAAGAAGTTATAGGAAATGTTTCTTTGATTCTAATTAAAATTTCGCCATTTCTAATTATATTATAAGTTCTAGTAAGCATCATAGAATCCGTGTTAAATATGTCTTTAAGTTGTTGGTCTGGTTCTTCCATAGCAATTGATTCAACTTCCCTTCTGGACTCCACATTATGTTTCTTTAATATACGGCCAATAGGTATGTCTGCACGTATTAAGTCCTCTTTAAAATTATTATTTAATCTATCAACAGGAATATATGATATAGCATGAATAAGAGGTTCTTTAGTTCCAATAATTACAACCCTATAATTAACCGTATCACCAGGATTAATTTCTAATATTTCAGCTATTTCCAAATCAGCTATTTGAGATTCTTGAACTAGTGTTTTAATACCGACATGGCCTTTTAAAACATCTAATATTCTAGTAACAGAACCATCAGTGGCCAGAAGTATCTTTTGAGTATTGGATAACTCTCCTGCTAGTTTTTCCATCCTTTTGATTTCATCCATGACATTTATATCCATTTATTTCCCCTTTTTTTTTCTTTTTTCAAATAATGAAATATTTAATAAAAAAATAGATTATAAAATGAATTTTTTAATAAATTAATCATAAAATAGACTCATTTTAAGGGCCCCTAATTTCCCCATGAATCGCTGAATTGGCTGCTACAGCAGCATTAGATAAATAAACCTCAGAATCTGGATCTCCCATTCTGCCTTTAAAATTACGGTTAGTAGTGGCCAGACTTACTTCACCAGAACCTATGACGCCCATATGTCCTCCTAGACAAGGTCCACACCCAGGATTACATACCATTACTCCTGCTTCAATGAATGTGCTGATAATACCATTATTAACTGCTTTTGCATAAATTTCAGCAGAAGCTGGAATTATAACCATCCTTACATCTTCATGAACTTTTTTACCAGATAAAACATCAGCAGCTTCCATTAAATCCTCATAACGACCATTAGTACATGATCCTATGAAAACCTGATCTATATGGGTTCCTTCAACTTTGCTGAGAGGTTTAACATTATCTACATCATGAGGACAGGCAATTTGTGGTTCCATATCATTTACGTCAAAATTAAATTCTTTAGAATAAGCATGGTCTGGGTCGGATTCATAAATCTCAAAAGAAGACCTAGTTCTTTTTTTTAAGTATTCTAAAACTGCTTTATTGGGTTTCATAATGCCATTTTTAGCTCCAATTTCAACGGACATATTAG
Organism: Methanobacteriaceae archaeon UBA349; assembly: GCA_002509745.1. Classification (GTDB taxonomy): domain Archaea; phylum Methanobacteriota; class Methanobacteria; order Methanobacteriales; family Methanobacteriaceae; genus UBA349. The sequence goes on from DAWK01000001.1 coordinate 4,184, forward strand.
CAACAGTCATTCTTCCTGAAACACCCATATTATAAATTGTTTCGCCACAGTACTCCACGGAGTTGTAATTTGCCCCATCAGCACCAATTTTTCCAATTATATGGAGTATAACATCTTTTGGAGTTACATTTTCAGCTAAATTCCCATTAATCTCTGCTTTTATTGATTCTGGAACCATAAACCATGTTTTTCCAGTAGCATAGACTAGAGCCATATCTGTAGCTCCCATTCCAGTGGCAAATGCTCCAAAGGCCCCATAAGTACAAGTATGTGAATCTGCACCCACGATAAGTTTACCTGGATGTACAAAACCCTTCTCAGGGAGAACCTGGTGACATATTCCTTCACCATGATTATAAATATTTTTTATGCCTTGTTCTCGGGCAAAATCTCGAGTTATGTGCTGAAATTCTGCAGAACCAATAGTATTCGCTGGAAAATTATGATCAAAAACTATAACAATTTTTTCAGGATCCCATACTTTCTCAGCAACACGTCTAAAGGTTTTAATTGTAGGGGGGGATGTTCCATCGTGAGTCATGGCTAAATCGACTTTTGCTTCTATAATCTCACCAGGTGAAACTTCGCTCTTTCCAGCAGATCTAGCAAGAATTTTTTCGGTTATATTCATTTAAAGTCCTCAATCTGAGTGTTCAGTATTATTTGGTCATTTTAAAAATATAAATAGTTAAAATTAATTAAAATAATTAATTTTAATTGGTTAATTTAAAGTAAATGCTCAATTAATTAATCAAATATCCACTGGGCCTCTTGTAGATTTCACAATGTGGTTAAAGAGCTCATCATTAATGTATCTACCTTCTTCTCGACTTTTTTTTACTTCTTCAACTATTTTACACAGCTCATCCCTAGTAACTTCTATGCCGCACTCTTCGAGTTTTGCTTTGACTGCACGACATCCAGAGTGTTTTCCCAAAACGATTTTACGGGTTTGACCAACTAATTCTGGCAAAAAAGGCTCGTAAGTTAAAGGTTCTTCGATAACTGCATCCACGTGAATTCCAGATTCATGCCTAAATACATTCTTACCCACAATAGGTTTGTTTTTAGGTACAGCCACCTTGGTGTGCTTTTCAACTAAATTGGATAATTCTTGGAAAACTTTTATATTGAATCCTAAGTCTACCCCATACATAATTAGCAAAGACATTACTAATTCTTCTAGAGAAGTGTTTCCTGCCCGCTCACCAATTCCATTCACAGTAGTGGATATGGCATTACCTCCAGCCAATAATCCAGAAATAGAATTTGATAAGGCCATACCAAAGTCATTATGGCAGTGCATAGCAATATCTGTTTTTAAAACAGATCTAAGTTCTCTAACCAAGAAATCCATTCCTTGAGGAGTTATAGCTCCCACAGTATCGGCTATGTGTATTCGATCAACACCATATTCTTCTGCTTTTTTGTAAATTCTTTTTAGAAAATCAAGATCGGTACGGGTAGCATCTTCAGCAGAAAAAGCTACAAATAAATCATGGTCTTTGGCATATTCAATGGACTTCATACATACATTTAAAGCTTCTTCTCGACTTAATTTTAATTTATGTTCTAAATGGAGATCTGATGTTCCCATAAAAGTTATTATTCCATCAACATCACAATCCAATGCCACATCAATATCCTCTTTTTTAGTACGAGATAATACTATAATTTCTGCATCAAGGCCCTCTTGAACAACTCGTTTAACAGAAGATTTTTCTTGCTCAGAAACAACTGGAAATCCAGTTTCTATTTGATGTATATTTAATTCATCGAGCTTTCTTGCAATTTCAAGTTTTTCCTGAGTACCTAAACATACGCCTGGGGTTTGTTCACCATCTCTAAGAGTAGTATCATATACTGTGATCTTTTTTGGAAATTCCAGCTTTACTTCCTTATTAAAAGGACTTACAAAATACTTCAAAAGATTCCCACCTATTAGTTTGATATTTATGAAACAAATCAGTTTAAGTTACTTATCTATTTCTTCATATTTCATCGAATATTATCGTTAAGTTTAATTAATATGTTAATTATCAATTTTATCTATTTATTTAGTATAAAAAATTAACACTGAAGAATCCTTCCGGTGCGACATTAACTGAAAAATTAAAACAATAGTAAAAATTAGAGTATAATTCAAATACCAGTCAATTCCAAGTATGATTTTCTTTCAAACCCTTCAGTTATTCCCAGTTTTTCATATAATATAAAAATATCTTGTAATGATTCTTCGAAATCTTCACCATCTTCCAGGTCTTTCTCTATTTCAACAAAAATTCCTGCTTTTTTTACTGTGTCCAGAGTAATTATAAAATCATTAAAATGGTATATTTCACGATCTTTCACAACATTAGCCACTAATTTAAACCCTAAACTTTCAAAAATATTTTTAGTTTTGGTCGCATCACCCACAGAAACTTCAAATTCTTGACGGGTTTTACTAGATTTATCAATTTTAGCACCTTTATATGTTATAAAAACATCCAGTTTATCCCCATTAGGTATTTTTCTTATTCTCAATGCTTCATCAGTGACTGAAAAATCCCTGTGAGGTGCATTAAAATAAGTATCTTCTTGACGTTCTGTCCTAATTTTTTTTGCATTCAATTCCAAAAGGGATTTTTTTATAGAATCAAATTCATTCACTCGTGCTTTTACCTCAACTTCAATCAAATAAATCACCAAGTTTAGTAATTTCATGAAATAAATTTAAATTTAATATCAAAAATATAATAATGAATAAATTAATGTGGTATTTCAATAATCAAAACATTCCTAAATCAGTTCCAATTATAAACTGAATTGTTTAATAATCTATTTAACCTGATTCTTAATGAACTCTCTTAAAAATATTTTAGAATCTTCTATTTGAACAATATATCCATCAATTAAATTATCAAGAGCATCATAAGGAGCTAATAATTCTTCTTTCTCTTTCAATAATTTTTTTTTAGCTTCTTTAGCTTTTTTATCTGATTTTTTATTTTCTTTAAGAGATTCATTCAGTTCATCAGTTTTAGTTATGTATTCCCGGCGTATGTTTCTAGCATCTATTCGCAAATTATATTTAATTTGTCTCAGTATCCTTTGGTACTCTTTAAGACGCATAAGAATCGTTGTAGCATCCATTAATGATTCCGGCTTTATTTCAAATCCATCAATTCCCAGTTTTTCTATTTGCTTTTTGTAATGTTTTGGATTCATCTAATCCCCCAATAAAAATGAATTGGTTAAAAAATTAAATTTTTTGAATTCATTTTTAATTAAATATTAAAACAGTTTTTGTGATTTAGCAATAGATCATAATCTATTAATATTATAGTTAATCTCCCATAATAATATTATTAAAAATAATATATTAAATATAGAATTATGTCAGAAATAAATTAGAAATAATAAAAAATACCTTAGAGGCTCATTTGAAGTTAAATAATTACATCAGATATATAAGTAACATGATTATCACATTAGCATGAAAAGAAAGATACTTAGATTAAAATATATATTAATTATGAAAGTATTTTAATAAGACAAAGGATACTATTATAAATGAAGATGAATTAATTATTAATATAATAGTTATAATTTAATAGGTGCTTTTAAATAGAACTATTAATATATTGGATTTAGAAACTGTGTCATGAATTCCTTAATCAATTAATATATCATCCCATTAATATGGCACTAGTAGAATAATGTGATATTATGCATATGATAGCATTAAGTATTAACCGCTACTTTTTAAGTGCATTATATATAAATAGCCATTATAAATAACGATTTATACATTTTATATAATAAATAAAATTTTTCTAATTTATACTGGGAGGTATATCACTTGACCGATGTGGATATTAAAATTGAAAACATTGTAGCCTCTGCAACTCTTGGAAAGTCCATTGATCTTCCCACTGTTGCCAAAGCTTTAGAAGGCGTTGATTTTAACCGCGAACAGTTTCCTGGATTAGTATACAAACTAAAAGAGCCTAAAACCGCAGCTTTGATTTTTGGTTCTGGGAAGTTAGTTTGCACAGGTGCAAAGTCCATTAGTGACTCAAAATTGGCCATAAAAATAACTGTGGACCAGATGAGAACTATGGATCCTGATATTCCAGAGGAGTTTGAAATAAAAATACAAAACATAGTTGCTTCTGCTAATTTACATTGTAAATTAAACTTAGAAGCAGTTGCTTTAGGATTAGAAAATACTGAATACGAGCCAGAACAGTTCCCTGGACTGGTTTATAGGTTAAAGGACCCGAAAGTGGTTCTTTTACTCTTTGGGTCTGGTAAGGTAGTTTGTACCGGAGCCAAGACCTTTGAAGACGCCAAACTTGGCGTCGCAAAGACTCGCGAAAGGCTCGGCGAGTTGGATTTGATTTAATTGGTGATAATTTGATTAAACTTGTAGTTTTTGACCTTGATAATGTTATTATAGACGGCGAAGCCATAGACGAAATCGGAAAATTGATGGACGTCCAAGACCAGATTATAGAGATCACAGAAAAAGCCATGCAAGGCGATGTAGATTTTGAAACAGCTATCAAAGAAAGAGTTAAATTGCTCAAAGGTGCTTCAATTGAAGATATTAAAAAAATATCTGATGAAATGCCTCTTATGAAAGGTGCCGAAGAAACCATTGCTGCATTGAAAGAGAAAGGATACAAAGTGGCCACTATCAGTGGAAGTTTTGATATTGTTGCTAATTCAATAAAAGAAAAGCTAGGCCTTGATTACGCATTTTCTAACAAATTGCTTGAAGAAGATGGGATTTTAACTGGAGAAGTTAGTGGTCCTCTGGTGGAAGGTTCTAAGTACGATGTTCTGTGTAAACTAGTGAAAGATGAAAACATAACTCTAGAAGAGTGTGTAGCAGTGGGAGATGGCGCAAACGACATATCCATGATTGAAGCAGTGAAATTAGGAATTGCTTTCAATGCTAAGCCAGCCCTCAAAGAAATAGCTGACAAAGTAATTGATAATAAAGATTTAATGGAGATTATTCCTTTGCTAGAAACCAAAACCAATCCGGAAGAAAATAAAAAAGAATCTACCAAGATTGAAGGAAATCTAGACAATGCCATGGATTTGAAAGATGAATATGAGAAGAAACTCTCTAAAATCTCTGAAGAACGGGAGCAGTTTAATCAACAAGCTAAAAAATACCGTGAAATTCGAGATGAACTCAACAACAGCCTGAAAGAAAATTTAAATGTAGCTATCGACTTCCGGGACAAACGGAATAAAATTAATGAAGAAGTCGAAAAGAACAAAAAACTTCGGGATAAGGCTAATGAAGAGCTCAAAAAGATGGAATGGTCTTCTGGTAGAAGAGACCGAATGAAGCTGGAAAACGAGATTAAAAAGATCGATAAGATTATTGAAACCCGTGTTCTCGACATTAAAAAAGAGAACAAATTGGTTAAAGACGCTAATGATCTTCGTAAAAAGCTCATGGAAATCCAGGAAGATGAAGGAGTTCAAGAAGAAGCTCAAGAACTTAAAGCAACTTCTGAGTCATACCATGCCAAAGTGGTTGAGCTATCTGAACAAGCCCAAGAATATCACGAAAGTATGCTTGAGTACTTCCGAAAAACCGATGAAATACGAACTAATGCTGATGAAGCTCATCAAAAATTCCTAGAAGCCAAAAATAATGCTTCAGCAAAACACGAAGACTTCAAATCAGTTCTTGGTGAGATTCATAAGGTCAATAAACAACTCGGTGGCATGAGATCCAAAAGAAGGGATATCGAAAGCCGGGCCAGCCGTAAAAAAGATCGGGAAGAAAAAGAAAAGGCTGAAGAGATATATCGTCGGTTCAAAGAAGGTAAAAAAGTCAGTACAGAAGAAATTTTGTTACTGCAAAAGCATAACATCGTTTAATAAGGGAATATCTCCTTATTAAATCATTATCTTCTTATTGCTTCAAAATAATTATTTTTTAAATAATTAGATTTTATTATATTTTTTTATAGAATTTCACTTGATTCAAATAATTCCATGGTGAGAGCTAAATGGAAGACACTAAAAAAGAAAAAAAAGAATCCCTTGAAAAAATAGAGACCTGCTATATGTGTCATCAAAAATTTGATATAAATAAAGATGATTTAAGTTATTATCACTATGGTAAATTCCCCATATGTGATTATTGTAGCCAATTTTACGGTTTTTATAAAAAAGACTATTAATTCTAATTTTTGCTGTTTTTATCCTTTTTATCATTTATATTAAAATATTAGTTCTACAAATATTAAAATGAATTAAGTTAATTATATTTTAATCAGATTTTAAATATAAGCAAATATGTGTTAATAATGTTAATAGATTAAATCTTAATAATAATATTAAATGAAATGATAGTAATAATATTTAATAATAATATGACACCTGAGTGATATCATGCATGAGGTCATTATCTGCGAAAAACCCAAGTCCTCTGAAAAAATAGCACAGGCACTGTCCCCAAATCCAGAGAAAAAAAAATATAAGAAAGTTGCTTACTGGGAGTTTGAAAAAGATGGTAAAAAAACCACCGTTTTATCCGCAGTAGGTCATTTGTATTCTTTAGTTCCATTAAATCCTAAAGAAGAACAATTTTTTGATTTGGCCTGGGTGCCGCTTTATGATGTGGATAAAAAAAAGGCATATGTTAAAGATTATGTCAATGCCATAAAGAAATTTTCAAAAGGTGCTAATAAGTTTATTCACGCCTGCGATTACGATATAGAAGGAACACTTATAGGATATAATGCTTTAAAGTATGGATGCGGAGATTCATCTGTTAATAATGCATTAAGAATGAAATTTTCTACCTTAACCAAAGAAGATGTTCTCAATGCCTATGAAAATCCTATTGATCTTGATATTAATCAAGTGGATAGTGGAATAGCCCGACACGTTCTTGATTTCATTTTTGGAGTTAATATTTCCAAATCACTAATGAAATCAGTTAGGGAATCAACCAAAAGATTCATTAAATTATCTGCAGGGAGAGTACAAACCCCCACACTCGCTATTTTAGTAGATAGAGAAAAAGAAATTCGTGCCTTTGTTCCAGTCCCATACTGGATGATTAAAGCTTTTTTAGAAGGAGATATAGTTGCGGATCATAAGAAAGGCAAGGTATTTGATAAAAAAGTTGCAGAAACCACACTGGCCAATTGCGAAAGAAATGACGCATTGGTTGAAAATGTGGATATAAAGCAAAGTGTAAAGCAACCACCATTTCCCTTTGATTTAGGTAGTTTACAGTCAGAATCTTATAGTTTATTTGGTTTTAGTCCGAAAAGGACTCAGCAAATAGCTCAAAGTTTATATACTGAAGGTTACACTTCTTATCCACGAACTTCTTCTCAAAAACTTCCCAAAAGTATTGGTTTTGAAAAGATATTTAAACAACTTTCTGGCGATTCAGTATTTGTAAAGCAAATAAAAAAACTTCCCAAACCTTTAAAGCCAAATGAAGGTAAGAAAACTGATGAAGCTCACCCTTCTATTCACCCTACAGGAGTCCTACCAAAAACTCTGAGTAAAGATGACCTTAAGGTATACGAACTTATCGTTTACCGATTTATAAGTGTTTTTGGTGAAAATGCTGCAATGGAAAGCATGAAAACTGAATTAAAAATTGGTGATGAAGATTTCAGCTTCCGTAGAAAAAGAGTGGCCTATATGGGGTGGTTAGAACATTATCCATTCCGTAAAATCGAAAATGAAGAGTTTCCTAATATTAAAAAAGGAGACAGTATAAAAGTAGATAAAGTTGTATCTGAAGAAAAAGAGACAAAACCCCCCGCTAGATATAATGAAGCATCTTTAATAAGGGAATTAGAAAAGAGAGGTTTAGGAACCAAATCTACTAGAGCAGACATAGTAGCAATCCTTTATAACCGAAAATACATCGAAGGAAAACAAATAACAGTAAATCAACTTGGTGAACACATAATTGATACCCTTAGAAAATATTGTGAACAGATAACCAGCGAAGAACTCACTCAGCAGTTTGAAAATGAACTTCAAGAAATAATGGATGATAAAATAACTAAAGATGACGTTATTGATAAAGCCAAAACTGAAGTCGTTTCCATATTAGATGATATAGAAAAAAACAAGCTCAAAATCGGTCAGCAAATCTACGAAGCATATCAGGAAAGTAGAATTGTAGGAGCATGTAAGTGTGGTGGGAATCTGGTTCTTAAATATTCTCCACGCAATAAAAGTACATTTGTTGGATGTTCAAAGTACCCTGACTGCAAGGCCACTTATTCCCTTCCTAGAGGTGCTAGTGTCCTTAAAACTAAGTGCGAAAAATGTACTTTACCTATGATTTCCTATGGAAAACCACGCCAGCGTGCTTGTCTTGACCCTAAATGTGGTAAAGATGGGAAAGAAACACCCCGCGAAGTTGTTGGAAAATGTCCTGAGTGTGGAAAAGAACTTCTAAAACGTTCAGGCAGATATGGTGAATTTATTGGATGTTCTGGTTTCCCAAAATGTAGATTTACCCAATCACTTGAAGAAAAAGAAGGAAAAGAAGAAAAAACAGCAAGTAATTAATAAATTTAAGTTTAATAAGCTTAATTTCATTAATTACACCTTATTTAATTTTTAATTATATTTATTTTTAATATGTTTATAATAGATTTTGAATTTAAAATAAGTTCATGATTAATAATTTTAAAAATTTATTTTTCAATGTAGGTTTTCAAAAATAAATAATTATTCAAATTTTGATTATAGCTACTATTCAAATCCATTAATTGATTTAAAAAGGTTATGTTTACTATTTTATTAAGAATAATAATGGAACTACTAAAACCCAATAAATTTCTTCAAATTAGCCTAGATTTTTATTAAATATTTCCTTTTATTTAACTATTAGTTTTTATTAACTTTCAAATTTCAGTAAAAACAATAAATTCAGATCATAAAATCAAAAAATAAACAACAATAAGATCATATAATAAGATTCTAGAACAAGTTTTTTTAGCAGTTAAACCATGATCATTATACATCTAATTTATCTAATGATTAATATTTTAAAACCGTTTTTAAATTAATAACATATAATTAATAACATGTAAAATAAATAATAGAAAAATGGAATATTCATGAATAAAAAAATACATTCAAATAATAAATTAATTAATAAATTCCACAAATCAAAGAACATTAGAGAGTTCAAAGAGGAGATTCAATGGACTATAAAAAGACATTGTCGAAATTAAAGCCATTAATAATAATTATACTGCTGTTTTCAGTTGTTTTCTTCATTAGAGCAGAAGCTTACAACATTTCAGGAGCTCCAGACCAGTCAAAAGATTTTTACAAAGATGCATCAGGACTTCCTTATTTCAGCGAGATGGATTCATATTATAACTACCGTTTAACCCTTAATTACATTCAAAAAGGAATGATGGGAGATACTAAGTTAAATGGAACAGATTGGGATCTTCATTCATACTCACCACCCGGTCGAGCCATAGATTATCCCCCATTAATTGTGTATATTACCTCATTTTTCTACTATGTTGCCAATCTATTTGGGAAAATACCTTTAACTGAAGTGGCTTTCTGGACAGGAGCCTTGATAGGATCACTTTGTGTAATTCCAGCTTACCTGTTTGTGCGCAGAATCACCAATGATTATGGTGGAATAACCGCAGGAATATTGGTAGGTCTGGCACCGACCTATTTTGCCCACACTTATGCAGGATTCTTTGATACAGATATGTTTAACATGATATTACCCCTAATGGTGATATGGTTCTTCGTGGAGAGTATTTTAGCCAAAGAAATTAAAAAGAGAGCAATTTTTGCATCTCTTTCAGCAATATCACTCATAGTGTTCTCGCTAGCATGGGTAGGATACATATTTTATCTATCCATATTAGTTGCTTTCGTGATTGCCTATTTAATAGTTGCTCGATTCATTTTAACTGAATCTAAACCAATGAGTGAATATTCAAACAAGTTAAAATGGTTCCTAGACCAAAAAGAGATTTTTTCATTGTTAATTGTGCTCGTTATTGGTGGTCTATTTGTAGGAATATTCAACGGGTTCTCATCCATATTAGATTCATTATATGGACTTATAGGTGTGAATCAAATACAGGCCCTTGCACAAGCCACTACATACCCCAATGTATATGTTTCAGTATCAGAATTGCAAATACCTACATTGATCAGTGGTGGAATAAGCTCCGCATTTTTACCAAACCAATCTTCAATTATTGGAGGGGTTGGTGGGTTATTAGCATTTATTTCAGGAATACTGGGAGTTGGAGCTTTAATCTGGAAAGTTAAATCAACTTACCATACTAAAAAACAATCCCATGCTAGCAAAAAA
>DAWK01000180.1 GCA_002509745.1 Methanobacteriaceae archaeon UBA349
TCTCCACAATCAAAAACTAAAGTTTTGGGGTTTTTCTCTCGAATTTGATTGAATATTGTAGCAATTCTAGCATAACCACCTGCTAACTCATATTTAGCATGATCACCTTCCCAGAATAATTCTTGATGAATATCCAAATAAGCGTGGCTATCATTCATTTGCAAAATAGTTAAATCATTCTCCAACATTTTCATTCCCATTAATTAATTTCACAATAATATGTAATTTAATTTTCCCCTAAAAACACTGTTAAAATTAGAATTACTCTTAGAAATTAAAAATTATTAGTTTTTTGGATAAAATGAATTAAAGTGAATATTAATATTAGAAATAATTATTTTATTTAAAAAAAGTAAATTAATCCTCAAAAATTTAAAAAATAATTGATGCAAGTTATTATAAACCTGCTCTTTCCACAATTACGTCGGCCACATCTTTGGCGGATTTAAATGGGAAATCTTCTGCAGTTAGTACTTCACCGGCATCACCAGCTTTAAGTACAACATCGCCTGATTTGCAAGTGGTTTCTGCTCCGTCTGGAAATGATCCCAGAAGTGCCTCAGGTGTTGCTATCGGGAAATCTGCTCCGGCTAAGGCCCCAACAATTTGTGCATGTATTTCTTCTTTAACTGCCATTTTTTCATCTCCTAATGATTTTACTTACACTATAACTATAGTTAAATATAAATATATACTAAACCGTCATTAAAATATACTAAGTATATTTCAATGCACAAACATGACCTTTTAGGTCAAGATAGAAACCTTTATCATTTATTTTAATCAGATTAAATGTTATGGAAAATGTGAATGAAATGAATAATCCGCAGATTTATGACAGTAAGGCAAAATTAGAGGCCATACACCAGGATATTAAACGTTTGATGGAAAGATCCAATCAAGAATATCTAGATCTAATGTTAGCCAATTTTAAAAAGGATTTTACCAATTCACTCACATCTTATGTGGCCGATGATATAGAAAGCGGCTTGGAAAGAGGTATGTTGGACCCCTGTGAAATGAGACCAACCTGCAAATCAAGATTCACCGAGTTCTTGAATAATAATGCAGATCTCATCAGGAGCGATTCTGTTCCCAAAGAAATTATAGATGAAAAAAAGGCCGAATTAAGTGAAATAAAAAAAAGTGCACCCTTTGATAAGTGTGAAGTTTGCTTTTCTGAAGTTAACACACTTTTTGACAAGCAATTAAATCTTATTAGCTCACTTCAGATATACAAGGCAGAAAAAGAAGAAAAACCAGACATCTCCACAATTCCCGAAGAAATTCTGGTTAAAACTGTGCTGGAACCTTTATCCAATAAACAAAGACTACAGATACTCAAATCTATGGCCTCTGAGACAAAAACATTTTCAGCCCTCTCTGAGCTAACGGGCCTTCGTGGAGGTAATTTACTCTTCCACATACAAAAATTAGTGGAAAGTGAACTTATACTACAACGCCACGAACGAGGAGATTACATGATCACTAATAAAGGATTTAATTTATTAATAATGCTCGCTGACTTTTATAAATTCCTGGAAAAAGAATAATTTAACCTATATTACCAATACTGTTTTTTTGGATAAAATTGTCTAATACTTAATAGAATGATGTGTTTATTAAAAAATAAATAAAGAATCAAAAATTATTCTGGAGTGGATCTGCGATGGCCCTTAACAGGAATCGTTTTATTTTTTCCACCAGGTTTAGCTCGTTTGTGAGAATCTACACTTACAATCTTTTTGCCTTTACCCGTTTTAGCTATAATAATCACCTCCATTTAGATTTAAAATATTTTCAATTAATTATTATGAGTTAATAATATATATGGTTTAAGTGAGAGCTTTTGAAAAGTAATAATAAAAATAAATTTAAAAATAAGACCTCTTATTAGTTAATCAAAATATCTTAATTTAATTTTATTCTTTGAACAAATCTACTTTTCTGTCTTTTGTGTAAACATGAACACTAAATTCCCATTTATCCTTATTTCCACCAATAACTAATAGAATCGGCTCAGGGCAGTTTAATAATTTATCTCTGGCTAATTTTTTCATCTGTTTATCATCAATAAAACTTGGTTTTGAAGACGAATTCGAGTGGAAATGCCATTCACCAACATAATATTGTCCTAAATCCCACTTATTATTAAGTAAATCTATCACTCCACTAATACCTCTTTTAAATGTGCGTCTACTATGTTTCGAATCCTTTGGTGGGCCAGTTACATTATTAATAAAAGCATTTCTATTTTTAGAGTAATTTCCTATTAATATTCCGCCAGTTTCATTATTTTTAGCTTTTAAACACTCATTTTCAATATTAATAAAAATAGTATCATTAATTTCAACAAAAAATTCATTATTAGAACTCTTAAATATAATTCTGCTCATTGAATCTACTCTAATTTTATATATCCAACAAAAATTCCATCAATTGATGATTGTTCATAAATAGAAATTAACTCATTAACATTCTTTTTAATAAAATCTTCAATAACTTTTAATGCAGTGCTAGAAGCAATCAAAATGTCATCATATCTTGCAGGAAACACTGGACTCCAACATCCAGTCCCATCTCGGGGTAAATCATATTCCGAAAACTCAGATTTTTCTTTTTCTAGCCAAAATGACCTCTTTTCACGAAAATTATCTGAATTAAATCTTTTATCCTTTTGCAAAAATAAATATAACCTTTTAGCTGCAAATCCTATTGAAATTGATACAAAGAATTTTTCTTTTTTAAATTCAAAGTTCTCAAGCTCATCTAAAATAATGTCTTCACCAGAACAATCAATAATTAAATCAAATTCATCAAATTCATCATCATGTTCATCAGAAAACTCAAAGTCATCATTATTATATTCAACTTTTACATGTGGATTAACTTGATTTAAATAGATAGCCATTTCTTCAGATTTAGATTTTCCGATTTGCATTAATCCAAGAGGGTGTCTTGATAAATTTCCAATTTCTAGTTTGTCTGAATCAATTATAACTATTTTATTTACTCCAGATCTTGTTAATAATTCAGCGACTGCTGAACCAATAGTTCCTACCCCTATAACTAATATTTTCATCGCAGTAATATCTTCAATTAATCTTCCTCGACTGTTTATTTCGTTGATATTCCAATTTTGACACTTTAACCAGTTCAATTTTAGATCCGGAGTTAATATTTGATTTTTATCTCTTCGCCACATACCCTTTTCATCATTTCGAAATCCTCTAGCAGTATATTTTCCTCGAGAAATAATAGGTAGTTTTAACGCCTGCCAGTGTATAATTAAATTTTGATCACCGACTATTTTTGGTATAGGAAAGCCTAAAAGAAGAAAATGAGATTTTCCATCTCTAATAAAAGGCACCAAATGTTTTAAAATATTCATTAAATGAATTTTCTGGTCTTTACATGCCACTATTAATTCATCAAATGAATTAGGGGCCTGCCATCTATTAATAACAGGCACATCATTAAGCATAACCCATATTGCTGTACTTAATTTACCAAAACTTTGAGATAAATAGTTACCCCAATTAACATTAATTGAGTTACCATAATTAGTTTTAAATTCTTTAACAAAATATACTGATGGTTCTGATTTATATTGATCTAACTCTGCAATTCCAAAATTACTTTCAACCATTTGCCATTCACTGAACGAAGCCATATCTTCTGAAAATACAAAATATTCTAAATCACCCCTCTTAAACTGAGGCAATTCAAATGAATCCTTTGTAACGATTAATTCATTATTATTAGCAGCGTTAATCCAATTAACTGCTCTTTTCACATTCCATGATAAACGATAATCAACATCTATTGGCTCTAAATGAGAATCATATCGACCTAAGCACTTCAATTGAGACTCCAAACATAAAGAACCTTTTCTCCATAATTTATTTTTTTCTATTTCACCATTATTAGATTGATGCTCAAGTGTAACCGTAAAATCACTGCAAGCATCAGGAAAAATTTTTACTTCTCCTTTAGGATAATCTTCATCAACTACAATGTACCAAATTGACTTATTTTGTATAATTAAAGATTTTTCTGAATTAATCTCTATTTTAAGGAACCATTTATTTAATTGAGGATCATTTTTCCAATCTTGTAGTATTTTAACTCCATTAATACCATCTAATCCTCTCCTCCCCCTTTTTAAATCTTCACAAAAATCATTAAGTTTCATTATGCAAAACTTCCCCCTGGAACATTGGATGTTTTTTCTGTCCTCTTAGAAAATCCACTATTATTATTATTATTATTATTATTATTATTATTAGGCGTATCTGGAAATTTAGTTCCAAACAATTGTTTCCATTTTTCAACACTTTCACTTAAATCATCAGAATCTAAGGCTTCCCTTGCAATGACCGCGGCCTCAGATACTTGAGAATAGAAATCATTATAGTCCTTATCAGTTATTCTACCAAAAACATCATGGTTCGTAACCCCACGGTCGGGACAAAAAGGTTTATCTTCATAATCAGAGACAATTTTTTCTAATGTTGATGTTATCCCTTCAGCTACTGATTCTATACCATCTGGACAACAATCACCAATAAAATGTTCAAAAGGATAACTTTTAGGGTGTCCAGCATCAGGATATTTATATTTTTTCCACCATTTTAAAGATTTAACCACATTTATATAATGTCCATTAGTCTTATTATTCTTTTCAACTGTCCACCTAATCTGTTCAAGTGGGTGGGTTGGTTTCCACTCTTTTGCTTCCCTATCTGGTATATATAGTGGTTCCAATTTCCATTCAGAATCATCTTGCTTCTTTGCAAATGTTTCTAAAAAAGCAAACTTAACTTTTGAGTTAGATAACTCTTGAAAAATATTTTCTATACTTAAATTAGATAATGGCTCACTCTTTTCGATTATATTCTCTTCACTCTCTGATGGAGCAGATGTTATTACTATATCTAAATCAACATAAGTTAAACAAATTCCAAATGAACGTCCCTGAGGCCTATACTTACCTTTATAATGTTCCTCAAGGAACGGTTCAAACAATTTAAGAGCTTTCTCAGGAGTATATTGATCAGGATCTAAGTTTGTGACAACAATAACATCAACATCTGATCTTTTACCACCTTTTGGTCTCACTGCGGTGGATCGTTTATAACTACCCTGTAAAAATGTACTTACAATAAGATCTGCTAATTCAGTGTCATTTTCCAACCTCTTACGTAAAGTTTTATGTCCAGTTTTCAAATCATTTAATTGATTAGGTGTTAATCTAATTTCAGATAAAAAGTCTTTAAAATAACTAGGAACATCCATATTAAATTTCTCCTTTTTCTCATCATGTTTTTGCAATTATTAACTTATTTATAGGTAATTTAAAAGATTTTAGATACATTTCATCACTTAAATGATCAGGATCATATTCATATAAAATTAATTTTCCAAAAATCCTTGAACGTTGACCTAAATAAAATATAAAACCTACAGGACATGATGCAAAAATGTGAAGATTATTCATTTTTTCCAGTTTATTCCTTTGATCTAAAATAGTAGAAAGACTATTTGCTAAGTATTTAGCATGTGTTCCATTAATTATGGTATCATCTCCCGAATGTCCACCTACATTACAACTAATAATTTTAGAAATTTGAATGTCTTTATCTTTAATATACTCCATAACATCGGTTAATATATCACGCGTTACTCCTATAACCAGCGCAATATCTTTTACTTCTTCCGAAAGAATAATTTCATTTAATTCCCAATCACTATAATTTCCTGCTGAATCAAGTTCAACATCCCAAAATTTTCGCCCCATAGTAGTTTTTTGCATAGGATATACCTCAACACCAGACTTAGAATCTAACAAATATCCTGCTAAAAAAGCATTTGATAAATGTGTATCGAGGTGTAATCTGTATTTTTTAGTAGGAACCATTTCAGTTGTGATAAAATTATTTAACTTATTAAATATATCTTCATTCCAAGTATAATCTTCTTTAATAAGCCGCCCATTGAAACAATTCATTAAACATAACATTTTTTCTGTTTCATCTTGCATGTTTTCAGCACCTCTGTAAAAGCTTCTGATTCCAACTTCTACATAATCTGAATTTAATGAATCATTTCCACAATACAAATTTTCTCTTATGCATTCTTTCAGTATAAAATCTTTAGTGAACTCAGTTATACCATTCTCACTCCATTTTCTGATAAGATTTGTATAGGGGTTCAGAATACTATTATTTTCAATAGGTTTAAATCCTAAATAAACTAAGTCCTGATTTAACATATTTATCATTTTTTGAGAGCTATAATGACTATGCCAAATTCTGAATGGAATGAGCAGGGATTCTAATTCAGCGTCAGTAGAGAAACCAAGATGATCATTCATTTTAAGTCTCATTTTTCCCATCATGGATCTGTTTCCACCAGCAAATAATTTATCAATCCGTATCTCATTTTCCCGATTTGATACAATTTTTGACAGGCTGTCCTCTGAATGAATTTGCCATTGCGATACTAAAAAAAACCGTACTCCACTGCCATCAAATGTTTCTTGAGCATTTCTTAGGCGTTCCATTATTGAAACCGATTTTGCATTAATGATTTTAGGATCTATCAACCCATCCCAAGTTAAAGTATTATCATTTACAACATGGAATTTAACTTGAAAAAAATCAATGTATATTTTATTATGCCTACAATCAATAGTGGGCTTTTCTTTTTTGTAATATACAACTATATCATCAAAAGATTTGACATTATCCGCTTCATAAGCCACTTTTTCAATACCAGCATGGGGATAAAACATTTTTAACGCATAACCCCAAAAAAATAATGCTTGATATTCATCACCTTGCATCCTAGCATTTATTGAACGATTCATGGTTTCACTTTTTTAATATGCTAATTTACTTAGTATTTGTATTATTAAAAATTGAAGTTTTGTGTAAAATTAGATTTTCTAAATTAATTCAAACTATCCTCAATAATCCTAATCTCATCACCAGTAAGACAATATAATTCATAAACCATCTGATCAATCTCATTATCAGTTTCCTCAATTTCCTGAAGCAAAGGCCTAATTTTAGAAACACTTTTCTCAAATTCCTCTTTTAAAGAAGTGAAATTTTCCCTATTTTTCACATCAACCTTCTTTTTCTTGAGTTCGGCCAGGAATTCATCCAGAGACAGTTCATAGTATTTTTCCAGCTTTTTAGAGAACTTTTCAACCTTGAATATGTGTTTTAA
This sequence comes from Methanobacteriaceae archaeon UBA349, assembly GCA_002509745.1. Taxonomy (GTDB): domain Archaea; phylum Methanobacteriota; class Methanobacteria; order Methanobacteriales; family Methanobacteriaceae; genus UBA349. The sequence continues at coordinate 7,237 of DAWK01000180.1, forward strand.
CCACTCTTTGAATGAATTAATTTCATTTTGAAGGGTTTTATTCATTTCTAGCATATTGTCTGCTTTTTCAATGAATGGTTCTTGTTCTTCTGGTGTTGCTGGGTAGATGGGGAGTTGTTCTACGTATTGTTTGGTAAATCTTAAGTATCCTCCACTTGCATCAGTACTTATTCGTTTAAATTGCCAATAAAGTAATTTAGAATTAAATAAAGTAAGTAAATATTTTAAATTATAATCTTTATTATTTAAAGTCATCAAATAGCTAGTATTTAATAAGAATAGACCCTCTTCATCAATCGTGAACGATGGCTTAATAGATATATCTGGCCAAATAATTTTTATATTTTCAAATTCATCATAATAAGCACAATCTCTTAAATTAAACCAATATTTACCCTGATCACTTCTTTCAACTAATTTTTTCTTATTTTGACATAAATACTCAAGAACTGTTGGAAAATCTTCCATATTTATTCCGTTTTTCGATAAAATCAGGAAAGAAGTATCGTAGTTGACTCTATAAGCCTTAATATCCTTTCCTTTAATTAATGGTTTGATAATTTCATGATTTTTAGGATTTTTATTTATGAATAAGTTTTTTGTTAATTCATCAATAACAAAAGCATCGTTAAATCCAGTTTTCAGCCCATAATATATTCCAAGACCTTTAATTTGTTTAAGAATTAAGTTTGAATTCTTTATTTTATCAAATAAATCTAAAATTTTTGGATTTTCAAAGTTCCATGAGTTTTTTAGTCTAATTTGATTAATTCTGTACTGATTATTTACAAAAATTTGATTATCTTCAGATTTACCCTTTTTTAAAATAAAAACACTGGGATAAGTTGTTGCATCTGCAAAAACACTAGCAAAAGTATAATCTACATATATATTGAAACTAGTTTCATCAATTAATCTACGAAGATTTTTACCATAATTTGAGCGTATAAACTTATTAGAAGAGATAAAACCAATTTTACCATTCTTTTTAATTATTTTAAGCCCTCTCTCAAAGAAATAAACATACAAATCGGCCACACCAGTGTAAACCTCATAATTATCCTTTAAGTAAGGTTTAATCTCTTTAATCCGTTCCTGCCTTACATAAGGAGGATTCCCCACAACCACATCAAATCCACCATCATCAAAAATGGGCCTAAACTCCTCATCCCAATTAAAGGCCTTGTCCCCTGCAAATTCCTTATCATCAATAAGTGAATTACCACATTTAATATTGTCATCCAAATTAGGCAAGGCCAAACCTTTCTTACAGACCTTTAAGAACAAAGATAACTTGGTTATCTCCACTGATTCTTCATTCAAATCCACACCATAGATATTATTTAAAAGAATCTCTCTTCTTTGACCAATATTATCAATGTAACGATCCAGAGATTTATTCTCTTTATAAAGCTCTTCGTGTAGGGCCTCATGAATTTCCA
>DAWK01000018.1:0-4238 GCA_002509745.1 Methanobacteriaceae archaeon UBA349
GACCAAAATTTTTCATGGTTCTGGCCAGAAAACCAATATTTCCTGGAGATTCTGGTTCTACAAACACAATATTTATGTAATCTTTTAAAAAATCCATGATATCAACAAGTATAATATGTTAATTACTCATCATATGCCATATCTAGCAGTTCCAGTAAATTAAGGACTTTTATATCTTTTAAACCCTCTTTTTCAAGTGAATCTCGGATATGAATTTGACAGAAAGGACAGATGGTAATTACAGCATCCACGTCTAGTTTTTTAATCATTTCCGCTTTTGTTTGGCCTAATGCAGAAGCAATTTCTGGTTTTCCGGATTTAACTCCGCCTCCTGAACCACAGCACCTGTCAGGTTCATCCATTTCCACAAATTCCAGCCCCTTAATTTTTTTTAATATTTCCCTAGGCTGCATATGAATTCCTTGACTTCTATTGAGGTGGCAAGGGTCATGATAGGTTACTTTCATATTCACGGGTTTGGTGGAAGAAATATCAAGATTATCTGCCAAAAATTCGCTGATATCCATTACATTAAATTCTACTCCAAATTTTGGATAATCCTTCTTCAAGGTGGCTCCACAACCAGCACAAACAGTAATAATAGTATCGTAACCGCTTAAGGCTTTTTTGTTTTGCTTTACTAATTCTTTAACAACTTCTGGCTGCCCGGTCCTTATCATGGGAGAACCACAACATACTTGGTCTTTGGGAACATCAACTGCAATGCCTTGCTCTTTTAAAACTTTTAATAGTGCCTGTCCTACTTGAGGCATTCGGTAATCTACCAGACATCCAGTGAAAAAGGCCACATTAGGTTTTTTTGTTTCACCAGATGAATCACTGGATGATTGATAAATAGATTCTATAAAACTTTCTCCCACTTTATCCACGGATCGTCCGGTTTGACTAATGGTTTTTTTAAGATTTTTATGAGCTTCGAGTGGTCCAACATCTTCTTGGCACGCAATTGCCCTTAATTTTTCTATGGCATCCCCCGGAATACTTATATTTTTTGGACAAACTTCAGCACATTTTCCACAAGTTGTACAACAGTACAATCCTTCTTCAAATCCTTCCATAGCCCTATCTGCACAATCGCGCGGATCAAGAGCAAATTTAGATATATATTGCATAAAATAAGGTCCTGAATACTCTGAACTTTCTTTCATGACGGGACATGCTGATAAACATGAAAAACATTCAATACAGCCCTTTAACTTTTTAGATTCTGCACAATCAACTGAAGGAATTAAGTCGGGAACTTGACCAAAACATTCATTAGTTTTGTCTTTTTCTAAAAATAATTTCATTTGATTTATTTTTTCTTCTATTTCCTTTCGATCAACTATGATGTCTTTTATAACCGGAAAATCCAGAGGTTCTATAATAGCTCCTGCATGTATTTCAGCCTTACATGCTAGTACCACATTTCCATCCATTTTCAAGGCACATGAGCCGCACTGGCCTGCCCTACAAGAACTTCTGAAAGCAAGATTGGCATTATAGTTATCATTTATGAAATTAAGGGCATCCAACACTTTCATCCTTTCATTTTCTTCTATTTCATAAGTTTCCAGGTGGGAATCAGAATCCTTTTCTGGATCAAATCTTAAAACCTTGATTTTTATCATTTTTATCTCCAGTTAAATGCTTAAATCTACATGAATCTAATCTCTAGAATTTAATGAATTTAATTTTCTTTACTATTAGATAATATTAAAACCAGAATATGATTAATTTAAAATAATATTATGTTTATACATAATATAAAGATATTTAAAAGCCAAGAATTAATGATTTAAAACGATTTTTAATGATTTAAAGCCCTATAATGTTCATTTTAAAAGATTCATGTATTTTTGTATTATTAAATTAATTTTTTAATTCAAAATAAGCGAATTTAATTAATATACTCATTAATAAAAGGTTTTTAAGGATAAAAATCAATCAATCTGAATTAGGATAATGCAATTGAAAAATTCATTAGAAATCTCTTAGTGAAATATTCAAATAAAAAATTTTGTACTCATATTAATATAATTTATTTTAAGAAATAATTATTTATATCTCAATAAACATTTCTAATTTATACTACATAATGTAAAAAATATTTTTTATAGTATATAACCTCTTTTTCAATGAATTTAATTAATTTAAATACTTTAAACTAAAAATAAGAATAAAATAAAATAAATTGTAATATGACTGAATTAATAGCAATAACAATAACAAGGTGATTGAATGAATCTCAAAGAGATCGTCTATGGTAAACCTGGGGATAAACTCTTTTTACTGGGAAATGAAGCAGCAGTCAGGGGGGCACTAGAGGCAGGAATTTCAATAGCTGCCACCTATCCCGGCACACCATCTTCTGAGATTGGAGATGTATTTTCAAAGATAGCAAATGATGCTAATATTTATTTTGAATTTTCTATTAACGAAAAAGTTGCATTAGAAGTTGCTGCCGCAGCTGCAGCTTCTGGAGTCAGATCATTTACCTTTATGAAACATGTAGGTCTTAATGTGGCTTCTGATTCTTTTATGAGTGTTGCTTACACGGGTGTTGAAGGTGGAATGGTGATCTTATCTGCTGATGACCCATCTATGTTTTCATCTCAAAATGAACAGGACAATCGCCATTACGCAAGAATTGCTAATGTTCCTGTTTTAGAACCATCTAACCCTCAGGAAATAAAGGATTACATGAAAATTGGCTTTGAACTATCTGAAAAATTTAGAATACCTGTTTTGCTCAGAACCACTACGCGAGTTTCCCACATGAGGGGTATTGTAGAACTAAATGATATTCCTAATCTTGATAAAAATGAAAAAGAAACTTCTTCATACTCAAATCCCAAAGGATTCTTCCAAAAAAATCCAGATCAGTTTGTACCAGTTCCTAAAACAGCTAGGATAATGCATAAAGAATTGGTTGAAAAAATTGAGGATCTTAAAGATGTTTCAAATAATTCTGATTTGAATGAAATTTATTATCATGGAAAAAAACTTGATAAAGATTCAAATTTAAAATTCAGTTGTTCATGTATGGGTATTATTGCCAGCGGAAGTGCTTTTAATTATGCTTATGATGTTGTGGCCGAGTTAGGTCTTGATATTCCGATCCTTAAACTAGGATTTTCCTACCCTTTCCCTCAGGAATTGGTACTAAAATTTATTAAGAACTTGGATGAAATAATGGTGGCTGAAGAAGTTGATCCAATCATGGAAAATGAGCTGTTAAATGTCTTAGGGAGTGAAGGAATAAGAAAAACTGTTTATGGAAAACTAGATGGGTCATTGCCATTAATTTACGAGTTTAATCAAGATATTATAAAAAATGCTTTAACTAGTGTTTTAAAGTTGGATATTGGATCAAATTTAAAAGAAAAAGAAAATAATATCGAAATGGAACTTCCTAATCGCCCTCCTACACTTTGTGCAGGATGCCCTCACCGTGCGGTTTATTATGCTATTAGAAATGCTCGTAAAAATCTTAAAATTAGTAAAGAAGACATCATTTTCCCCACGGACATTGGTTGTTATACTTTAGGAATTGAAGCCCCTTATAATGCGGCTGATTATCTTTTAGCTATGGGGTCTAGTATTGGGACTAGCTGTGGATTTTCAAAAGCCACCAATCAGAAAATTGTGTGTTTTATTGGGGATTCAACATTTTTCCATTCGGGGATTCCTCCGCTCATTAATGCAGTGCACAACAAACACAATTTTGTGCTCATAGTTTTGGACAACCGTACTACTGCAATGACTGGAGGTCAACCTCATCCTGGACTTCCAATGGATGGAATGGGGGAAATTGCTCCTGAAATCTCCATTGAAAAGATTGTTAAGGCTACTGGGGCGGAATTCGTGGAAAATATTAATCCTATGAATGTTAAAAAGACTACAAGCGTCCTTGAAAGGGCTTTAAACTTTGAAGGTGTGGCTGTAGTAATATCACGTTATCCTTGTGTTCTACTGAAAACTAAAGAAAAATCTAAAAAGAAAAGCATGGTAGTTGATTCTAATAAATGTGACCAATGTATGGAATGTATTTCTAAAGTAGCTTGTCCAGCTATTTATAAGATAGAAAATAAGGAAGGTGTTTCTATTGAAATAGATCCTTCCAGATGTATAGGCTGCACTGTATGCGTTCAGGCCTGTCAGGATAAAGCAATAAGGCTTCGGAAGTGATTTTTATGCAGAAATATATGTGTAATAATAAAAACACTGATAATTGT
>DAWK01000018.1:4334-6053 GCA_002509745.1 Methanobacteriaceae archaeon UBA349
CCATGAGTGAAATTCACGGAATGGCTCAACGTGGAGGGGTGGTTTCAACTGAACTTAAAATTGGGGACTCCAAGAGTTCCATAATTCCTGAAGGTGAAACAGATCTTTTGCTGGCATTTGAACCTTTGGAAGCTCTTCGCGCCTCTCCAAAGGCTAATAAAAACACTGCAATTATTTTTAATACTTCTTCCATTATACCATCTAATATTTCGGCCAGCAAATTTCGTTATCCTGACTTGGATGATATTACTTCTAATTTGAAATTCATATCGGATAATGTATTTGCATTAGATGCAGAAAGCATGGCTCGAGAGGCAGGTCATGTTCTTTCACTCAACATGGTGATGTTAGGTGCTGCTACAGCAGTTTTTAAGTTTCCCCTAGATAAAAAATCTATTTTAACTTCTATGCGGAATAATTTACCTGAAAAAAGTATTTCAATTAATATGAATGCGTTTGAAAGCGGGTTTAGATTTGTTAAATCCTCTAATGGGGTTAAATAATAGTTATACCATTTGCTTGGTAAATAAAATGAATTTTAATTATTTTTTATTTATCATTAAAATGGAAACATATTATTTATTCTATTCATTTAAAAAATTAAATTAGGTTAACATCTTCCGAAGACATTAATCTAATATTTTTATTTTCCAGCGCATTAATACCATCATCAATATTTTCAGTCTTTATCACCACTATAGCTTTATCTTCATTTTTTTCTACGAATGCGTAGAGATATTCCACATTGATTTTAGAATCATATAATATTTCTAATATGCTGTCAAGGCCACCAGGTTGATCAGGAACTTCTACGGCTATTACTTCATTGACTTTAACCACAAATTTGTTTGCTTCCAATTTTTTTTGAGCTTTTTCAGAGTTGTGAACTATTAATCTTAGAATACCAAATTCAGATGTGTCTGCTATGGAAAGAGCCCTGATATTTATATTGGATTGAGAGAGAATGTTTATAGCTTTTTTTAATCGTCCTTCTTTATTTTCTAGAAATATTGAAATTTGTTTTAATTTCATTTAATCTCCTCTTCATTTTTTATTATTTTTTAATCTCACTAAAAAGAAAAATAATTCAAGAAAAATCTCTTTTATCTAAAACACGTATGGCTTTACCTTCGCTTCGAGGAAGACTTTCTGGTTCAACCAAGGTTACATTAACCCTTAACCCTATTTCATTATGAATATGTGATTCAATCTTCTTCTTTACTTCTTCTACATGTTTAACTTCATCAGAAAATAAGTTTGATGATGCTTCAACCCGAACTTCCAGTTCATCCAGATGTCCAGGACGAGTAACGATGATTTGATATTGTGGTTCCAAACCTTCAATTTTTAAAAGAGCCCTTTCAATTTGGGATGGAAACACAATAACGCCACGTATTTTTAACATATCATCTGTTCTACCAGTAATTCTCTCCATTCTCACAATGGTACGACCACAACCACATTTTTCTTTTCTAAGAGCGGTTATATCTTTTGTTCTAAATCTTAGAATGGGCATTCCATCTCGGGTTAGTGTGGTTAAAACTAGTTCACCCCTTTCACCTTCTCCAAGTGTTTCTTTAGTATTGGGGTCTATAATTTCTGGATAAAAATGGTCTTCAAAAATGTGTAATCCATTCTTTTCTTCGCATTCTTGGGCTACACCAGGGCCTATGATTTCCGTTAACCCGTAAATATTCAAGGCAGAGATATTTAAACGTT
>DAWK01000083.1:0-4813 GCA_002509745.1 Methanobacteriaceae archaeon UBA349
GTGGAGTGCAAGAACATTTCCACTGGATTTGGGGGCTACATTGCCGTTAATGCTGAAAAAGATGGGGAAAAATCCACGGCATATGATTCAGTATCTTCCTGTTTTATGGATATTGATCCTGAAAAACTAGCTAAACATGTCTGTCAAATTGCTAAAGATTCTATAGGTGGAGAATCTGTAGAAACCAGAGACATGGATATTGTTTTAGATTATCATGCTGCTGCAGGCCTCTTAGGGACTTTTATAAGTGCCATAAATGCAGATAATGTTCAAAGAGGAAGATCGATACTAGCAGATAAAATAGGGCAAGAGGTATTTTCTCCAGATATTAGTATATTTGATGATGGTACTTTGGAAAATGGCCTACAATCAATTCGCTGTGATGGAGAAGGAACACCATCAGAAAAAACAACTCTAGTTGAAAATGGTATTTTAAAAGGATTTATATACGATTTATACACTGCTAATAAAGGAAAAACTTCCAGTACTGGAAATGGTAGTCGATCATATGCAGAAACTCCATCTGTAGGCCCAAGCAACCTGGTTTTAGAATTTACAAATCAAAAGGATTTATCTGAATTAGAAGATGCCATTTTAGTAACCGATGTTTTAGGAGCACATACGGCTAATCCTATTTCTGGAGATTTCTCAGTGGAGGCCAATAATGCTTTCATAATTAAAAATGGTGAAATAATGGCCCCGGTTAAGAAGGCTATGCTCTCTGGAAATATTTTCGACTCTTTAAAATCAGCTGAGAAAATTAAATCCTCCGTGAGGCAGTATGGTCCATTTGTAATTCCTAAGATTCTGGCTCATGATTTGCGGGTTGTTGGTTAATTAAGGATAGATTAAAGATTATATAATCTCAGAGTTTACTCCTTAGAATTAATTATTTTATTAAATTAGCTTATTAAATTGGTTAAATATATGGTGATAATATGGAATGTCAAAATTATGGCCTTACTCGGAGTGTGGAACGGGAAAATCTGAACTTAAACCCTCTTCAAAGGGGAGGAGTTCTTTCGGCAGCGGCTAGAGAGGCACTCTATGATTTTGGTGATGGATACAGTGTCTGTGATTACTGTGCTGGACGATTAGATGAAATTGCTAAACCCTCAATTGGAGGATTTTTAGAGGATCTGGCCAAATTTATTAATGTTGATGCAGTGAGAACTGTTCATGGAGCAAGGGAAGGTAAATTCGCGATAATGCATGCTTTATGTGATAAAGGGGACACCATTGTAGTGGATGGAAATGCTCATTATACTACTCACCTGGCGGCAGAGCGTAATTCTTTAAATATAGTTGAAGTTCCGAATAATGGTGGCCCGGGATTTGAAATAACTCCTGAAAAATATAGGGAAGTTCTAGAAAATGCCATTGATGAGAAAGGAGAAATAAAACTCGCTCTTTTGACTCATGTTGATGGTAATTATGGGAATTTAACTGATGCTAAAAAAATAGGAAAAATCTGCCAGGATCCTGGTGTTCCACTGGTTTTAAATTGTGCTTATTCCATGGGAAGGCTCCCCATCGATGCTAAAGAACTAAATGTTGACTTTGTAGTAGGGAGTGGCCATAAGAGCATGGCCGCATCAGGCCCTATTGGCGTTCTGGGGATGAAAGAAGAATGGGCTGATAAACTTCTTGAAAGATCTTCCAGACATCAAAAAAAGGAAATTGAGATGCTTGGATGTACCAGTAGGGGCGCTCCAGTGGCCACCTTAATGGCATCATTGCCTCATTTAGTTGAACGAGTAAGTAAATGGGATGATGAAGTCCAAAAGGCCAGAAATTTTGTAGAACAAATGGAAGAAATTGATGGTGTGTTACAAGTGGGTATGCGGCCTACTAATCATGATCTGGTAAGATTTGAAACACCATTTTTCCATGAAATTGCTCAAAAACACTCAAGAAGAGGATTTTTCCTTTATGAAGAGTTGAAAAAACGCAAAATTGTGGGCATAAAGCGTGGCCAGACTGAATGGTTCAAATGCAGTGCTTATGGTATGAGTCAAGAACAAATAGATTATATTGCTAATTCCTTTAAGGAAATAGCTAAAACTGCTTTGGATTGAGGTAATTGTAGAATAAAGAATAGAATGAATATAAAAAATTAATTAAAAGAGGATTAATTAATGGAATTAATCCAATATTTTATTTTATTTATTTAATTACTTATCCCATTTTAATAACTGGGAATTGGACTTCAGTCAATAGCTCACTGGCCGAAACATCCTCGGGAGAGTTGTAATATACTTCTTTTGGTGAACCAATGACATCGTATTTATTCATCATTACAAACTCTACCATGGCCTTATAAACGTCTGGCAATTCACTGTAAGGTCCTTTATACATGGCTGAAATAACTTTATGTTCGGGAATGGTTGCTATGACAATTTTTTCATTGCCCAGAACTTCTCCGTTTACAGGAATGCCTATATCATAAGTCACTTCTTCTGCATTATCCTGAGGCATACTATAGTAAATAGCAAAAGGAGGCCCTGAAACCTGGATTTCATTGTCTTCAGCCCAGGCCGATAATTCATGCATGAGCTTCCCCATATCTTCTGGAGGCCCTCTATGATTTATTAGAGCTAATTGCTCTTCCTCCACTACCTTCTCTTCTATATTTATAAAATCACCACCTAATATTGGATTTGTAGTATGATAATGTAATATAATTTATTTTTGTAATTATACCTAACGTGTAATTTTTTTATTTAAAGTAAATTACTAAATATTTTTTAATATTATAATTATCACTACTTTTTCCCTAGCAAAAATTATTTAAAATATTTACTTAACTTCAAACTATTTTGAAATTTTTAATGTTTTCAAAATGTTTAAATAAGCTTCTTCGGTCTGATTACTGACTGATGGGGGACATACATACTCAACTATGTACATAAAGTTTCCATTGTCAATGGTAGCGATTTTATTGGCTACAGTCGGACCATTTCTAGTGTATTGCATTACATTGTAATCATTTACTTTCAGGTTACTAACAGAAGAATTTGATGAATTCAGTATAGAAACCTGCAAACTAGTTGCATTAAACCCAGTTCCACCAATTTTTTGCATTTGAACTATTATAAACGCTTCTTGATCCGCACCGGACTCATTTTTTATTTGTTGGGTATAGACTACTTGAGAAAAGACAGTATTATTAAAATCACCTACGGCCTGGTTCTGGGACCATCCGCCTGGTATCTGGAAAAATACATCTCCTTGGTCAAAGTCACTGGTCCAGGCGTAGAAATAAAAAATGCCTCCACCTACAATGGCCAGTATAACTATAATTAAAACTATTGGCAGTAAATCAGACTTCATAAAAGCACCTCTTATCATATATTTTATTTTTCAAAGTATTTATTTTAGGCGCATTTTTAGGTTGGATAATAATCAAAATAAAATAATTAATTGAAATAATTTGGATTATAATTAAAATAAGACAGATTTGATTTATATTAGATAAAACTGAATATAAATTGTTATTTTCACTTTTAAGAAAATAGAAAAATAAAATAAAATCCAGATATTTTATCTTCTGGAAATATTTTTAATGGTTATAAATGCTAGTAAAAGCACGGGCCATATTTCTAACCTTCCCATCCAGAAATCAATGATGAATACAATTTTTACCACTGCTGGAGAACTGGCCGTAATCAACCCACTGGAAAGACCCACATTACTCAGGGCAGAGGCCACTTCAAAGATTACTTGGGAAATATCATTGTAATAAAGCAGAACTATGATTATACTGGCAATATAAACCATGAAATAGGTAAATACAAATGCTCCAACGAGTCTTAAAACATCATCAGTTACATTTAATTCACTCACATGGTGAATTTTCTTGGGAACTATGGCTTTGCCAGGTAATATGAATGACTTAACTTGCCAGACCATACTTTTTATTAGTATTCCGAACCTCAGCCATTTAATACCCCCACCAGTAGAGCCGGATCCAGCACCAATAATCATAAGTAGGGTTATTAAGAATAGGCCCAGACCAATCCATTGTTTAAGAATCTCAGGATAGAATGCAGTTTGCAGCCCAGTAGTTGTTACCGCAGATACTACTTGGAATAGAGCAAATCGAAGGTTTTCCAATATGCCTGTACCATAAATATGGTTTTTAAGCAACATAAATGTAACCAGAATGGTGGATATGATTATAAGGCTGTAAGCCACCTTGGTTTCTATGTCCTTGAAATACTCTTTCCAGTTACCTTTTATTACTGTAAAGTGCAGGGCAAAGTTGGTAGCCCCAATCATCATAATAATCATGGCCACAATTTCAATCCAAACATTATTGTAAAATAGAATACTGGTGTTGTGCATTCCAAATCCACCGGTGGATAGTGTAACAAATGTTTGGAAAATAGAATCAAAAATAGGCATTCCAGCCAAAATAAAGAGAATTATTCCCAGTACAGTGAATCCGGCATAAATATAAACAATAACTCGAGTAGTATGCTTTACACTAGGAAGTAATCTTTCATCACGACCTTCTGCAAGATATAAACGCATTACATCCGCACCAGTGGATCTTAAAAGAGCTAAAATCAGAAATATAATTCCTAAACCGCCGAGCCATTGGGTAAAAGCTCGCCAGAAGTGCATGGTATAGGAAACAGCATCTAAATTAGAGTACATGCTGAAACCAGTGGTGGTAAAACCAGACATGGCCTCAAAATAAGAATTAAGATATGATAATTCACCGGAAAAATAGTAGGGGAGTGCACTTAGGGCGCACACAATCAACCATATCAAAGTGGAAAAAACCATGGCCACTTTAAGGGACATG
>DAWK01000083.1:4851-5445 GCA_002509745.1 Methanobacteriaceae archaeon UBA349
GGTATTAGGATGGCGATCCCTAAAAGAAGACAAACATCACCAGTATGATGCATAATAGTACTTATTTCTTTTTTACTAATTCGATTTATTTGTTGCATGTTTTATCCCCATTTGTTCATAGGCACCACATTGATCAGTTTTTAATTTTAAAGCGTTTTTTTATGGAACTGATTAGAAATTTAGTATAATCTATTAAAACTGTTCATTTTTCTTATTTTTAAGAATAACAGCCTTATTTTCTTAGGCATCTATCTAATTCACACAATATGAAATCAGGAATATATAAATCTTGTGGTCGATTAACAGATATTTTTCATTTTCAGTAGATTTTAAGCCTATTGGGGGATTTGAACGACTTAATGGGATTAATAATCATATTTTCACGAGAAAAATAAGTTTAATTAAAAATAAGATTATTTAATTATTAATTAATTAGGAATAAAAAAAATAAAAGCTAAGATTAACTTTGTAATAAACTTAGTATAAATAAAATTTTGTGTGTGGATAAAATAAAAATAAGATATAATTAACGTACAACTAATACTGGGCATGTTGCCGACCTTAAAACCTTTTCAGCCACACTTCCCAGTAAAA
>DAWK01000194.1 GCA_002509745.1 Methanobacteriaceae archaeon UBA349
CTTTGTCAATGTAAGTATCTGAACGCGGAACATAGGCTTCTGGCTGGTAATAATCATAATAACTCACAAAGTATTCTACAGCATTATCTGGGAAAAATTCCTTAAATTCTTCATAAAGCTGGGCGGCAAGGGTTTTATTATGTGAAATAACCAGGGTGGGTTTCTGGACATTTTTAATCACATTAGCCATAGTAAATGTTTTACCAGAACCAGTTACTCCTAAAAGAGTTTGATTAGGAAAACCTTTCTTTATTCCATTAGTAATTGATTTTATGGCCTTGGGCTGGTCACCTAGTGGTTTATAGTTAGATACTAACTCGAATCGGTTCATCTCTCTTTTCCTCAGAAAAATCTTACTTTATCTTTAAAATTTAATTCATCTAAATTAATTTCTATTAAGTAATCAGATATTATATTCTGAATAAGTTCAATAAGATTGTAAAATGCATCAAAATTTAAATAAAAAGTGTTATCGCAATGATAGTAATTTATAATAAAAAAACTGTTAAATAAAAAAACGATGTTAATTTTATATAAACAATGATAGTAATTTATAACATAAAAACTTTCCTCTAATATATAATTTTATTATAGTTTTGGTAAAATTTTAAGATAATTATATAAATATTTAAATTAATTTTAATGAAATTAATAGATTAAAATTTCCTTAGAGAGCATTAGAAAAGTAATAATAAATGCAATAGAGTTTAGAATCCTTTTTAGCAGTTGAAGAACTTTAATAAAGTTTTTATAAATAAAAGGACTACTAGAAGCATATAACTTGTTTATAATCAATATTTATTTATAATCCATCATCTAAATTGAGGTAAAACATTGTCCACACAAGTTGATAATCCCAATGATCTTCCAGATAAAACCGGCGTTTACATAATGAAAGATTCCCGGGACAATGTAATTTATATTGGAAAGTCAGTATCTTTAAAAAAAAGGGTTAAATCATATTTTAAAGAGTATCATGATTCTCTCAAAACAAAAATCATGATGGGCCAGTTCCAAAGCCTGGAATATATCATTACAGATACTGAAAAGGAAGCATTAATATTAGAAGCCAATTTAATAAAAAAATACAGGCCCACATATAATGTTCGATTAAAAGACGATAAGAGATACCCTTATATTAAAATTACACGGGAAAAATTTCCGCGCATATTAATCACTAGAAATATTTCTGGAGATGGTTCTCACTATTTTGGACCATTTACTGATGCCGGCTCAGTTAAAAAAACTGTTAAATTTGTAAAATCTCTTTTTAAAATTCGAGACTGTAAAAGAATGGATGGCCCTTGTCTTAACAGTCAGATAGATCTATGTCATGCACCTTGTGCCGGACAAATTACAAAAGCAGAATATAAAAAACTTATTGATAGTATCGACCTTTTTTTCCAGGGCAGATATTCTAAAGTAATAGAAATGCTAGATGAAGAGATGCATATTGCTGCTAAAAATCAAGAATTCGAAAGAGCGGCAGTTATAAGAGACCAAATTGAATCCATACATGATGTGATGGAACGTCAAAATGTGGCCTTCAACAACAATATTAATCAAGACATCATTGCCGGCTCTTATGATAAAAAAATGGCCTGCATGGTTGTTTTCTCAGTTCGTGAGGGTAAAATTACTGGAAAAGACGATTTTTTAATGGCCGGAGTGGAAAATACACCTCCTGAAGATATTTTATCTGCTTTTATAAAACAGTATTATGCCAACCCTCGATATGTTCCTGGTGAAATCATCTTGCAGTATATAATAAAAGAAGAAAAACTGATTAAAGATTGGCTTTCTGATATAAGGGAAGCTCCGGTGGAAATTATTGTTCCCCATGATGGTGTGAAGTTTAAATTGATACGGATGGCAGCCAAAAATGCAGATATTATAAAAAATCAGAAAAAACAGGTCAAAAATGCTCTTCTAGACCTTAAAAAATATTTAAAACTTCCTAAAATTCCACAAAACATTGAAGGATTTGATGTTTCTAATATCTCTGGAAAGTCAGCTGTCGGATCTATGGTAAGTTTTCAGAATGCTCATCCCAAAAAATCCAGATATAGAAAGTACCGAATGGAAACTCCAGGACCTGATGACTATGGAATGATGAGAGAACTATTAACACGAAGATATGAAAAGCTTTTAAGAGAAAATGAAGACCATCCAGATTTAATTTTAGTTGATGGTGGTAAAGGCCAGTTAAAAATTGCAGTTGAAGTTTTAAAATCTCTTAAATTGAACATGATTCCAGTTATTGGACTTGCAAAGGAATTTGAACATATATTTATTCCCCAAATGAATGAACCAATAATATTACCTCCTAATTCGCAGGCTCTTTTTTTATTGCAAAGAATAAGAGATGAAGCACACCGATTTGCAGTTTCTTACCATCGTAATATCCGATCAAAGGAAATTGATTACTCCCTGTTGGATGAAATTTCAGGAGTGGGGCCAAAAAGAAAAATTAATCTTTTAAGACACTTTGGTGATATTGAATCCATAAAAAAAGCAGAGATTGATGATTTAATGCAGGTGAAAGGTATGAATAAAAAAGTTGCCAAAACAATTTATAATTATTTTAATAATATTTGAAATAATTCATGATTCTAATAAGTATCATGAAGTTCTATTTTATTCTTATTTTTTATATTAATTAATAATCTGGCCATTTTAATCCCTATTTTCCAATTATCAATTAAATGAAATTAAGTGATTTTTTAAATTAAAACAGCCATTTTGCATTTTAAAAATTATTATATAAAACTATTAATATTATTTAGATGAATAAAATAGTATAATGATTTATAATTACATTTAAAAAAAAATAAAGAGTGTTTTTTATTTGTTTAGATAAAAATTTAAGTAAAAAACAACAATAAATAGTATATAATAGTATTATGTAACTATGAAAATTTTTCAAATAGATTATAAATGATAATAAAATTCCTTGATATATATTTCTCATAATAGATTTGTATCATTATGTTAATAAATAATATTAATGGTGGATAAAATGCCGGATACAAAATTACTGGTTGTAGAAGATGAAAGCATTGTGGCCATGGACATTAAACATAGAGCTGAAGGCCTAGGATACACCGTGATGAGCATAGCCTCTTCAGGTGAAGAAGCTATCGAAAAAACTAAAAAATATAAACCAGATCTTGTATTAATGGATATTGTATTAAAAGGTAAAATGGATGGTGTTGAAGCTGCTCAGGTGATTCGAGAGAAGTTTGACATACCTATTGTTTATTTAACTGCGTATTCTGATGAAAAAACACTTGGAAGAGCCAAACTAACCGGGCCTTTTGGATATATAATCAAACCATTTGAAGACCGAGAACTTCACAGTGCCGTGGAAGTTGCTCTTTATAAACATCAAATGGATAGTAAACTTAAAGAAAGTGAAGAAAAGTATCGAAATCTATTTGAATCGTTTCCAGACCCTATTCTATTACTTGATTCGCAAGGAAATATTACTTTTATGAATCAAACTTTGGAACAGATTATTGGAATTAGGCGAAAAAGAATCATTGGGAAATCGATTTTAAACCTTGCTCAGAAGGGATTTTTTATTGAAGAGGAAATTCAAGGTTATGTGGATTCAATTCCATCGATAATAGAACATGAAGAAACCGAACCATTTGAAATGAATCTCTTTGATAAAAATGGGCAAGAACTTTATTTTGAAATATATTCCTCTGTTTTAAGTTCAGAAGAACATGGGCCCATAATTCAATTTATTGGTCACGATATAACTTCTAGAGTTGAAGCTGAAGAACAAAGAGGAGAATTAATTAGGGAAAAGGCACGTGTAGAGTTATATGGTTTTGTAGTTAGTGCAGTACCTGTTTTTGCTTCTTCAATTCCCCCACAACTTAGAAATACTATTATAAAAAATTTTGCGGATAGATTTGAGAAAAATGTTAAGCCGAATTTTATTAAAGAAATGTCTGCAAAGGGTTTCTTAGGCCTAATAAAAGAACATGGTAATCAAAACAATATAGAAATTTTTAATGCGTATTTAGTTTGGATAAGTGAGCTTTTATCTAACTTAGGTATAAAAACCAGAATTATTAGAACCGAATCTAAAATTAAACTGGAATTCATCACATTTCCCTGGATAGAAGAAGCCCGTAAAAACCCTATTTTTACTCTGATCTTTAGAGCTATGATTATTAGAAGCTTCACCTGGACTGGACTAAAAGGAACAGTTACTCAAACATCAAGTCTTCTGGAAGGTTCCAAGAATATAAAATTCGAATTTTACATTCCTAACTAACTCTTTTATAAAAATATGCAATTAGTATGCTTTTATATATTTATTAATTTATTAAATTTTATTAGAATATTATTTAAATTAATAAGGAGGAGGCGACTATGTTAGAGCGAATAAAAACAGGAATTGATACATTAGACAATATTATCGAAGGATTTCCTCAAGGCCGGACTTTACTGGTTACTGGTGATGCAGGATCTGGAAAAACTATTTTTGGACTACAGTTTGCAATAAGCTGTGCAAAAGAAGGTTTAAAAACTGCTTATATTACAACTGAAGAAGATGATGAAGATTTAGAACTGCAAAGTAGGTCTTTTGGATGGGATATTGACTCTCTGAAAAAAAAAGGATATTTAAACCTAATTGAACTTGCAGGGTTAAGGGCCAGAATTACCGAAGCAGAAATGAATATTGGAGTCGATTCTGTAAAAGGTGACTTTGAAAAATTAATTCATAATATTTCTCCAGATACCCAAGTCGTCATTATAGATAGTTTAGGGAGTTATACTGCAAAATTAACCCCCTATGAATTTAGGGATCGTTTTGATCATTTAATATATGAATTAAAGCAGAAAAAAATTACTTCTATGATTATTTTAGATAGTTCTACCTCACACGAATATAATGAACTGGCATTATTTTCTGTTTATGGTGCTATAAGACTCATGAAAAGAGAAAATCCATATACTGGCCAAAGGGAAAGGATAATGGATATTGTTAAAATGAGAAGTACTAAAACGCCTATTGAATTCATAACATATTATATTGGATCTGATGGAATTGAAATAATTGATAAAATAGAAAAAGAGATTTAAATTATTCATTTTATTCTAAAAATGATAAAATAGAAAAAGAGATTTAAATTATTCATTTTATTCTAAAAATAATAAAATAAGAAAAAATTTAAAATAAAATACAGTGGAAAAAAAAATTTTCTTATAAAATATACCATTTATAAGTTATTAATCGCACTTACCAGCAAGTTAATTGTATTTTCAATATCTTCCATGCTAGCAATACTGACTGTAGTGTGTATGTACCTAGTAGGCACAGATACTACTCCGGCAGGAATACCCTCTCTGGTTAAGTGAATAGCAGTAGCATCAGTAGTTCCACCTTCACTAACTTCTAATTGTACTGGGATTTCTGCTTCATCTGCAGCTGAAGTCAGCCATTTTTTAATGGTCGGATGAGTAATTATTCCCCGCCCGCTGGCATCAGTAAGAATAATTGCCGGGCCTTTACCAATTTTTGCTGGTGCTTCATCTTCTTTAATTCCCGGGTGATCTCCTGCAATGGTCACATCAAGTGCCAGAGCAAAATCTGGATCAATTTTAAAAGCTGATGTTTTAGCTCCCTTTAATCCAACTTCTTCTTGAACAGTTCCTACACCATAAATATTGGCCTTTGAATTTACCCTTTTCAGAGTTTCAATCATTATTAAACAACCAATTCGGTTATCTAATGCTTTACCTGTGATTAATGAATTAGGTAATTCTGCGTAAGTATGATTAAATACAATAGGATCTCCAATACTGACCATTTTTAAGGCCTCTTCATCACTGGAAGCACCTATATCAATAAACATATTTTCATAGCCAGTAATTTTCTTTCGTTCAGCTGCTTTCATTCTGTGTGGTGGCTTAGAACCAATAACTCCAAATACTGAACCATTTTCAGTATTAATATAAACTGTCTGATTTAAAAGCATCTGGTCATTAATTCCCCCAATTTTAGAGAATTTAATAAACCCTTTTTTATCAATGTGTCGCACCATAAGTCCGATTTCGTCCATGTGTGCGGCAAGCATGACTTTTGGGCCATCCGGACTGCCTTTTTTAAGAGCAATTATATTCCCTAATCTATCTTCTTCTATATGATCAGC
Source organism: Methanobacteriaceae archaeon UBA349 (assembly GCA_002509745.1). Lineage (GTDB taxonomy): Archaea > Methanobacteriota > Methanobacteria > Methanobacteriales > Methanobacteriaceae > UBA349. Next base: position 6,174 of record DAWK01000194.1, read on the forward strand.
ATGATCAGTTAATTCATCAGAGATAATTTTAGTAACTTCACCTTCGAATCCAGATATTCCTGGGACATCAGAAAGTTTTTTCATGAGTTCTTTCATTTTTTTAACCATCCTTAAAAATTAGCGAATATGATCTTTATTAATTTATTTGTATATTAATTGGGAGTTAATTGATTATTTATTGTTTTAAAAGAGCTTTTAAATCTATTTGATTGATTTAATCAACACTAAAATTCCAACAAGTACAATTAAAATTTGAGGCCATGATTGAAGATACTGGACTGGTATTAAACCCATGTTAACAGCATACCATAATGTACCAATTAAAACTAGGCATATTCCAATATAAATTCCCCAAATATTTTTTTTACTCTTTTTTTCTTTAACATCGTATTTTGAAGTCGTCTCAGCATTAATGTCAATATCTTCTTTCATAGAAATCACCTACTATTATTAAATCATGAGTTTTAAGTCTTAAAATTAATTATAGTTAATTATTATAGTTTAATTTGAATTATTGATTGATTTTTTTAATTTCTTATTAAATACTATAAATAATTTTTTTATTATTGTATTTTAGATTTGGGAATAGTCTAAAAATTCCATCCAATAGATATTTCTTATGTTTTCATATACAATTAAATTACCGGATATTTTAAATTAATTAGTCAATTTCAATACTATATTAATAATATTTGAATTACATTGAATTGTAATATTTATTAATATTATTAAGAATTTTAATTGTGAAATAATTCTTACTTAATATATAAGCTCAAAAAACATTAATTATTATATAACAAATAAACCTAATTTTTATTATGATTCCCAAAAATCATCCTCGTTACCATTCTCTGGTTCTCAGGGATAAAATAGTAAAAGCCCATAAAGATGGTATTCTTGCAGATTCGGGAATGATAGCTCATGGACGTGGAGAAGCATTTGATTATTTAATAGGTGAAAAAACAAGTGCACCTGCTAAAAATTCTATTAAAGCGGCCGCAGCAGCATTAATATTGGCAAAAAACCCTGTTTTATCAGTCAATGGAAACACTGCAGCACTGGTTGCAGATGAAATAGTAGAATTATGTCAGGTATTAGATGCTAAAATTGAAATTAATCTTTTTTACCGTACTCCTGAAAGAGTGGATGCTATTGAAGATGTCTTAAAAAAAGCAGGTGCTTCAGAAGTTTTAGGTGTAAATTCTGATAATTTAAAATACATTGATAGTATAGAAAGCCCACGGGCCACCGCAAGTCAAACTGGAATCTATGGCGCAGATGTAGTTCTTGTCCCATTAGAAGATGGAGATAGAGCGGAAATATTAGTTAATAGTGGTAAAAAAATTATCACCATAGATTTAAACCCACTTTCCAGGACAGCTCAAATGTCTTCTATTACCATAGTTGATAATATTGTTCGAGTTATTCCATTATTAAAAGAAATGGTCTTATTTTTAAAGGAAAAAGATAATGAATATATTGAAAATATTTTAAAGAGTTTTAATAATAAGAAAAACTTAAAAGAGTCTTTAAAGATTATAGAAATAAAGAAAACTAATTAAGTAAATATTAATTTATAGTATTTAAATAAATTAAATATTCTTATTATTATTAGAATTTTATTTGTAATGTATTTAATTTTACAATATTTAATATGAAGTGGAAAAATGAAAGTATTTGGAGTATCAGGGATGCCCGGATCAGGAAAGGGAGTTGTATCTCGCACTGCTCAAAAAATGGGTGTGAAAATTATACGTATGGGTGACGTGGTCCGTGATGAAGCAGAAATTAGAGGTAAAGAAATAGGTGAAACTGCTGTTTCATTGAGAAAAGAACATGGAGATTACGTAGTTGCCGAAAAGTGTGTGGAAAAAATCAAAAGAAATCATACTGAATCTGCAACAGATAAAATAACATTTATGATTGAAGGAATTAGAAGCCCTTATGAAATTGAAATATTTCAAAATAATTTCCCTAATTTCACGGTTGTATCAGTTTTTTCAAGCCCTAAAACTAGATTTAGACGTTTAAAAAGAAGAAAACGCTCCGATGACTCTGAAGAGTATTTAGAGTTTCAAAGAAGAGATAAAAGAGAACTTGGTTTTGGAATTGGTGAAGTTATTTCCATGTCTGATTATTTAATTGTTAATGAAGGCCCTCTATGGCGATTCAAAAACCAATCTAAAAGAATACTTAAGCAGCAAATTGAAAGTAAGAATAATAAAAAGTAATAATGGAGAGAATGCATATGGAATGCTTAGTTGAAATTTCATCTAAAATTAATCTAACTGAAGATCCTGAAAAAGTAAAAAAATCAATCCATAATATCTTTCCAAAAGGAAATATTCAACAGGATTCAGATAAATTTTTTTTAAGAGGAAATAAAGAGTTATTAAATAATTTTAAGAAAACCCTTGAAAAAAGAGAGATAATAGCCGTAGCCAGATTAATTATGGACAATAGCATTAAAGATAACATATTAACTTTTTATATAAGTAAACAAACAGCATTTGTTAATGAAATCAATTTTTCAGAAGGTAATAGTCCTTTAGGAGATATCCAAATTAAAATAGAATCATCTAATTTAGAAGAAGTTTTAAATTGGCTTGCTCCAATTGAAGAATTTGATAAATTTTGAAATAATTAAATTATTTAATTTAATATATTTTATTTAAAGAAATAAAAAGTTTGAATTTATTTAAACTGTTTTAAATTAATATATTAAAAAAATATATTAAAAAAAATTATTATTTATTTTTTCCTTCTAAGATGGCCTCTTTAATGTCCAAAAAACCATTATCATAAGACCAGTTTTTCTCAGATTTTAATATTTTAATTTTTTTATTAAAAATTGGACAGTCAAGAACCAGGGTTTCAGCTTCCCCACCCTCAAAAGCAATATTTATTCCGAATTTCTCATTTAATTTTATCAATTCTTCTAAAGATTCTTCATCAACTTTACGACCTAGCCATGATTCATCCAGGCCTTCAGCAGCAACACCAGTTAATATAATTTCAAAACCAATATCAATTAATTCTCGCATATATTCCTCAGAATCTCTTTGCCATAAAGGAGCTATAGATTCTAAACCAATATCTTTACAAATCTTATCAATTCTGGATTTTTGATAAACAGAATATAATGCACCAGAATAAATTGCCTCAACACCCAAGTTCTTTAAATTAATTAAAGCATCTTTTAAATCATCAACTTCTTTTTCCTCTTCACCTTTAGTTATTCCTTTTATTAAAGGAATATTCATGGCCTGGGCTGAAAGTTCAGTTATATGAATATTGGGTACATGATACATGTAGGAATGAGGATTCTCAGAAATCATGGAAAATAAATATTTAACCTCATTTCCATCTTCCATAGCTTTGTAAACAGCCATTGTACTATCTTTTCCACCAGAAAATAAAACTGCAGCTTTCATGATAAAATCTCTTGATTATAGTTTTAAAATATTAATTGTTTTATAATCTTAATTAATTATTATAATTAAAAATATTTAGTAAGATATAGTTTTATTTAAATAAAAATTGAATTAATTATAATTAATTATTCTAATTAATTATTCATCATCTTGCTTTCTAAGAGCTTTCTTCTTTAGATCTTTAACAAACAAGATAATCGTATCGATAAATACACCAGCCAATCCAATTAACATACCTAAAAATCCGCAAAAGAGTATAATGTTAGACTTATTAGGTAAAATTTCATTTAACCAAGCTATTTTATCTTCGACAGGGCCCTGGACTCTAATAACAACTATCTGTTGCTTAGAAATAGAGTTTATAATACTATTTACCTGGGATGCTTGGGCAATAATGGATACGTGTACCATACTGTATTTAGTGTTTATGCCACCAGTTAACATCATCCAATCCCCTAAATTTTTAATGGCCGTTTCTGGATTGTATCCTTTTTTCACAGTTAAAGTGATAACCCCAGATTCATTAACTTTCCAGGAAGTAATATTTGAATCAATTAAAGGAATTTTTTCTTCAATAAGTTTCTTACGTTCAACCGTGAATGGATCAGTTTTTATAACAATTCCATTACTATAAACTTCTAAAACACCGTTCAATTTGCTGGTGCTATCCATAAAATCAGTTATATCCATATTAGTTGAAACATCAACCACTATAGTTTCATTAGCATTACTAGTATATTGATAATATCCTCTGGCCATTTCAGGAACGTCATCATATAAAGGAGCTATGAAAAAAGCTCCACCAACTATTCCTACCATGAATCCCATGAATATTACAAATAATAGATTTTTCTTGCCAATTATTGGCGTTAGCAATGCCATTGAAAAAACAAAGACAAGAAGGACTAAGAATAAAATAATCATTAAAAGAGATACTAGTAGGTCCATTTTATCGTTCTCAAGTTATTATGGAATATTTATGATTTTCATTGATGATATTAATCAGATAAATTAAGTTATTTATCCTTTTACGGTGGAATTAGTGATATCTCTAGTGGCAACAATATTTCCATTTGTTTTATCTATATATACATCTTTAGCTAATTTACCATTTAAAGAAAGTGGAACTATCCATACTGAAACAGTCTGGTTATTAATTACTATTGAACCAGGTGTAGGGGTTCCTGTAACATAGCCCGGCAATGCAGCTATTTCTTTGGCCTTCTGGACAGTAATATTAACAGTTACATTAGCATTATTGGAAGAATTATTCCCAAAAGGTGAATTTACAGGAAGAAGTTGTGGATTAGATACAGGAATTGAAGAAGTATTATTTTGCATATTTACATCACTAGTGAAATTAAAAGGACCATAAGCATAAATTAATAATACTAAAACAACAGCACCGACTCCAATCAAGGCCTTTTGCTCCCAGGTTAAATCCAAGTCCAATTCTATTCCTCCATTAATTAGTATGATTATAGTATACTGTCATATAAAATAATAGTATTTGAAAAAGAGTTAAATTGAAGTGAAAGTAATTGTTCCATTGTTATTTTTTATAATATATTTCTGTCCTTGAGTCATATTAACCGAAGAGATGTTAGCTTTTGGGATTAAATTTATTTTTACTTGCTTACCGTTAAAAATTACTAATAGGCCAGAATTATTGACATTTATATTGTAATTTATATTATTTGGCAAGGTAGTGTTCATAGTGTATCCATTACCATTAATGAAAACCGTGTTAATTGAAGATGCTAAGCGCTCCCCTATCATACGGGCCTGACCTAAATCTCCAGTTTGAGTTTTGTTCATCTCATTGTTCACTGAACTGATGAGACTAGCAAAAATTACTATAGCAATGAGTGTGGCAAATAAAAGATCTGCTGTAGCTATTCCTTTTTGATCCATGGGCACAGTTAACACCTAATAATTATCTTTTAGTTTGAAATATGTTTTGTATGTAGGAGAAAGATAAAATATAGAACCTGTTGGGTCCGCCATATTTCTGTTTCCAAATTTTATCGGAGTGCCGGTTACCAGAGGTGTGGCAAAATATTCACGGTCCAAACGAGAAATATCTGCCCGACCATGATCTTCATATAATGGATCACCAATAATAAACGTACTCATTCTGGTCATGTTAGCATCAGCAGATGTAGTTTTATTTTCTAATCTATCAAAGAATGAAAGTCCATTCGGGTCAACAAAATAATATGATCTTGGTGTGATGTTACTAGGGTTGTTTGTTCCATTTAAACAGTAATATAAGTGATTTATTATGTTTTCCTTTTTGTCAACATCAACATCAAAGTAATAATTTGTTTCCCCAGCAATATTTGTATAGTACGGATATTTGTAAATTACATTACTGGACCTGTATTTAGTCTTAATCCACACATAAGGATCTTCTAATCCTTCTGTAGTAACATAGACAGATATGGGAGGAGTTATACCTTCAAAAGACTGTCCTTTTTGAACCACTTTTACAGGTATTCCACCTTTTACATTTACATAAAACCCAAATGGGTCTGTTTGATTTATAGTAATATCGCTTAATTTGAAGGTAGCATTAGTGTAGTTATCAATTAATATGTTATTAATATAGACTTGGCGTCCAGTTTGGTACTCGATTTCTCTGGTAGAATTAATAACATTGGTATTTACCGAATCCAAAATCCTTTGACGTATATATTGCTTACTGCCACCACTGGCAAAGAAATTATTATCATCAATTACTTTCCTGGTTGCATTATAAGCAGCATTTCTTCCCGCATCAGTGGCTGCCTTTTCAATATTGGAATAAACTGAAGTGGCAGTAGATATAGTAACATCTCCACCAGTAGCCAAATTAGCCAATAAATTAGCTTCATTAACAATATTTCCATAGGAAATAGCAATGATAATAATAGGAATGAATAACAAAACGGTCATGGGCGTGAAAACATATCCTTTTTCATCCATTGTATCACCTATTTAATTTCTCCATAAATCTAACCTTATTGGAATTGAATTTGGTAAATTACCTGTAAATAAAGCTTCTGTTTTAATATCATCAGGGTCAACTGTATAGCCCGCTGCCGTAAGATTATTAATAAGAGATGTCTTGGCCATTTGTTTGGCATTTTCTGGATCATTAGCAAATGAACTGGACCACATATTTGCCAAGAATTTTGGATAAATAACCCCTACTCGGGTACCAGAGAATATTTCTGCATTGGAATAGTCAGGGGGATTACTAGCTCCATCCCCAGATTGCCAACTACTGGAAGAATCAACAAATATTCTTAAATAGTAAGTACCCTGCTTGGTAGTATAATTTCCAGGAACACCTGTTGCCGTAAAAACCTTAGTTGAATCAACAATATCCAAATCACCAATATCTAATGAAAATGGTATTGAAGTATCATTATATAGTGTTTTCCAATTATTTGAAGTAGAGTTCTTAACCTGAACCGCTACCTTACGAGTATCTAACCCCAGACCAAAGAATAAAACTATTTTTTGAGCATCAGGACCAATGTTGAAAGTTACATTATCATTAGTTTTATTGGTGTTGTACTGATAGCTATCAAATGGGAAGTTTTCCCATTTTATGGGTAAAGAACTGTAAGAAACTGTGGAATAACAATTTACCAGTCCAACTAAATCATAGTCGTTGCTGGGTACATTATCCCATGCCGTTATTCTAACTTTGTTATTTACTCCAGAACGTAGATAATTCCCAATATAAATTATTCCCGGCGTATTACCATAACCATCACCAAAAGTATAATCTGTTCCATTTATGTCAAATGAATTGAAAGCAGTAACCCAATTCTCACCATTCCATACTTCTACCAGAGCATTGTCAACTCCACCATAGGCATTAATAACTGTATAACCATCAAATATTCGGGAACCAGAAGTTACGGGTACATCATGTACCGTACATATTGCAGAGCCCCTGGATGTTGATGATGGTATGTTAGTAATATCAAAGGGAACACCATCTGAAAAGCTATGATTTTTAAGATACATGTCATTCCAACTAACTTCCCGCTTATTTGTAAAGGTATTAAGAGTACCCGAACTTAGATCATAAGTACGCCCATATTCATTAGCAATACCATCGCCATCTAAGTCCTGAGCATTTGGAACAGCTACTCCTGCACCGTCCACAGCACTGAAAGTTTGGGTCAATATGCCTTTAGGAATGGTGATAGAAGTTTTATAATTGCCAATTATTGAAAACCAAGGCATATTATGGCCTTGTCGATTATTGTCTATATAATCAGATACTGGACTAGTGAATTTAACATGAAAATTGTTATTACCAGCATTTAAATTAGAAGAATTTATCAGTCCCCTATAATTGTACATTGGATAACTTACACTTGGTCTTCGGTACAAGAAAGTAAATTGTGAGTTATTAATAGCCTGTGTAGCCCCATTAATAGTAACATTGGATCCAAAAGCAGGACTATTAGCCAAAACATTGGTGTTATTTTGATTACAAGATCCTAATAAATAGTAACCTCCAGTAATATTGGCACCTTTAGGAATAGAAAACTGTATATTACTGGCAGAAGTACCATATCCCCAATAAGGTTGACTGGCCAATTTAGATTGACTACCCCATGGAGCATAGTTAGTCAACCAGTTATGGAAATTCCATAGAGTAGTAGTAGAATTTATTTCCTGGTCTTCAAATTGAACTTCTTCCAATTTATACCATGCCCGACCTAACCAACCGGATTTAGGGCCAGAGACAACAACTACGCGAGAAGCAGTATCTTTAGAAATAGAAATGCCTTTATCATTAATTAAAGGAGGATTAGAGCCAATAGTAATTTTATATGCAGTATTATTAGGTATTAATACATTTAGCTCCTCTCTAAGTATAGTTTCCGCGCCGGTAGTATTGTTACTAGCATACTTTGAAGCAGCTGCATACAATGTACCATCCTGGGTCATCACATCCAGTGCATCAGCAGCAATACTCTCTATTTCCTGATGATCCGCACCCATATAAGATGGTAAAGTATAATAGGTAAGAATTGATGCTGAAAAAACGAAAAATACAACTAAAGCAAGAATAGCATCAGTGGTAAATATAAATCCCCGATCATCCATCAAATCACCTTGTCCATATATATAATTCAAATTTAGCCGGCCTTAATTTAATATTATCTAAATTAATGTCTTGTTCCGGGGTTCCTTTGGGAGCAGCAATAACATAAACATCCATGGTAGAACCCGGAGTACTGACCGTCCTCACATTAACCACATTATCCTGGAAATAAGTTTCATTGTACATATATGGGATATCAATTTTCTGTTTTATTTCAGTAATATGCTGATTTATTTCATTGGGGTCTACAACCCAGTTATTGTTAACATCAACCGTTGCGGAGTTATAACCCCTGTTTATAACTAATACCCAGTAATCATAAGCTTGCACATAAACATCATTTGTGGGAAATGTAGTGGTGTAAGTTCTTGGTTGACCAGCATCTCTAATCAAACCTTCCAAAGAGGCAACAAGATCCAAATTAGAAGCAGAAACTAAACGTTCAACTCTAACAATATTCTGCGAGGATGCATTATAAGTACCAACTGTCCTTATAATAGTAGAATTATTAGAATTAGCAGTACTAACCTTTAAATAAACACCATATCCAGGACCTACCAGTGCTCCCAAATCATTTGTATCTATAGCCGAAAGCTTGGCTGGTGACATCAAATTCTTTACCGTTAAATTTTTATTTATATCATACTTAGCCAGACCAACAGTTGAAGGATTACCCGTACTTTCCCAATTATAAGGTACACCCGAAGTTTCAACCAGAGCATCTGCCGCATCACTTCCCACTCTTTGCAAAGAGCTTTGATATATGGTATTCTCCGATAAATACATGATATTATCCATATTAGCAACAGCCATTCCTAAAATAATTGTAATGGGGATTAAAGCTAAAAGCACATCTAAAGAAAATGCGAAACCCCTCGAATCAGCTCTTAATCTTCTCAGATGCATTCCCCCAGGATTATTATTATTATCATTATATCAAATTTATATTTGACAACATTTATATATCTTGCGTAATATTATTTAATAATAAGAGATTTTAATTACAAATAGATTTATTATTTAAGATATATTAATGATATTCTAAAAAGTTTAATTAATTTAATATAATACCTTAAATTAAATTATTTTGGTGTCTAGAAATGGATGTGCGTGGACAAATATCAATAGAGTTTCTTTTAATCTTAGGATTTATAATGGTTATTGTATTGGCTATTGCCTCACTTGCCGGGCCACAAATAGAAAAAAATTCTATTACCAGTGCTGCTAGGGAAGGTGCCAGTAATTCACTTTCAGAAATATCCTCAACTAATCCATCTTTTACTCCTAATCGAGTTACTAAAATGAATATGACTGATGCTGGAAATGTTACCTATATTAAGATTCAATTTGCTAATACATTACCTGCCAATTACCAATCTTTAGTGTTAAATCAAACTATACAATCTATTCTTAATCAATCCGGGTTTACCTTCATTAATAATACAACTGTTAAAGGTAATAACGAGTTATATACTATATTAATTTAGTTAACCATCAGTAAAATTCTATTTTTGTATTTATTAATTCAAATAAAATAAAAAAGAGTTAATTAAATCTTTCTACTTTGCCAATTACTTTAGAAGGCCTGTTGCCTTTCATATTAAATATGGATCCATCAATTTCTAATTTAACCATTTCATTTTCTGAAACATTAAATCCATTGTTTTCTACAATATACATATCTGGTTTTACATTAGAACGAATATCGTAATCCACTTTAACATGAGAAGTATTCATTCCAGCCTCAATAATCTCACCATAAGTGTAATTTCGATGATATCTAATTCTAAATAGTAAGAATACTGCAGCAACAGATATTACAGCAAATATGAGGAGTGAAAATGAAGGGAAAAATTGGAAAGGGAAGGCCATAGTTATATTAGCATTTCCACCTACAAAGACTAGCACTATACCAACTACAACATATAAAAAGAAAAAATCCCTATATGCTTTAAAATCTTGAGTATACATTAATTTTATCTTATAATAAACCGTGTAATAAATAAATGCAGACAATAAAATGCCTAAAAGTACATAAATATAAAATGAAATGAAATGGAATACTAAAAGAACTGATGCCACAAGGAATGCACCAGAAGCAATCTGTAATCTTAAAACTGTATTTTCTTTTTCTTTAGAATCAAACTTAGAAGAGTTTATAATAATAGAGCCTTCATCAATATCCGAATCATCAGATTCCATTACAATATCTGGCGCAGAACCTAATTCCTTCGCATAAATGGGAGATGACATTTCATCATCATCATCATCATCATCATCATCCTTTTTAGGTGATTTATTAGAATAATTAGAATATTTTTCATCAACTTTATTAGTTATATTTGATAACTTTTCACTAATTTCATCAGTATCAATTTTTTGAACTGTTTCTTTTATCTTTTCTGGACCAGTTCTTCTAAGATCCAATTCACGTATTGTAGTTGGAAGACGTATGATTCCAATAACAATAGCACCCGTGAAAGAAAAAAGTGTTATTATAATATCTCCAAATTTAGAAAAAATCTTCATAAACTCCCTCAATTATAAAAAAATAATTTAAGTTATTGATACAGTTATATATGAATTTCCTATAGTCCAGAAAACACTACCCGTATGCCAACCAGAGCTCACAGATGTAGTTTTATTACCTAAATTATATTGAGTCGAAGAATTGATATAACTATTTGTTCCATTAGAATATTGTAAACTCATTTTAACCGTACTGTTTACAAAAGATAAATTACCAGTTTGAGGAACAAAAAAACTAACTGTCCTTTTAGCCCCAGGGCCATTAGCATACACAACATCAGCAGCATTAGCCAATGTGTCTGTAGCTATTTTAGCATCAGAAGCATCTGAAACATCATTACTTGCATCAATAGAGTTTCCAATTAATGGAATAGTAATAACACTAAGTACTACTATCAAAATTAATACAACCAGCAAATATTCTACCGATACTTGTCCTCTTTTGTCCATACCTTTCATCATAATAATTTATCCTAAACATGTATATTAAGTTTTTCTCTTGAATTTAATATTAATTTAATTATATTAATCGATTTTTAAGGATTATTTTAAATTTTCTAAGTTTTTAGAAGAAATATTTTCAATATAATTAAGAAAGATTTAGTTACTTAATACTAATGCATTAAAAGGTCAACCAACTGGAAAAAGATGTAGGCCAAATCTCCAATAAAAAGAGAAATTAAAAGTCCAATAAATATGGATGGTGCGAAAGGAACTCCTCTTTTGACCCGTATACTATCTTTAATTTTATTTTCAGCAACTAATTCTTTTAATAACTCAATATCTTTTTCTGTTAGGCCCGCAGCAAGAGTTCCTAAAAGCATTTTTCCTTTAGGTGCATTAATTGAAGATAAATCACCGGTTTTAGAAGCTTTTTTAAATCTGGATATGATTCCTTCACTATCAAAATATACTTTATCCTCTGTTTCATAAAGTCCCTGAGCCATTATCATTCCTTCTTTTAAATCATCAACCTGATGATTATCCTGAAGAGCTTCTTTATTGACCGAAGTTAATAGTTTCTTTATTATTCCAATTATAGTTATAAAAATAAAAATTGTCACAATTCCCAATATAGTGATTTTGTTATTAGTGTAAAGAGCAAAAACAGTTATTATTGAAACAAAAACAGCTTTAATCCTATTGGGAATCTTAGAAATAAGGGCGGTTAAAATGTAAATCATTCCAAGTGTCAATATAAGAATTTGAAATGGTAAAAATGGAGTTATATAATACGTAATAGTTACCGCGGAGGTAACAACCAATGCTAAAAGGAAATTTTTCTGATATTCTTTTACTGGTGAAGCTAATTCATCTAAAAGATGTCGCTTTTCACTGTAAACTATATAAAATACAAATATTAGTAAAAATGGCAATATGGCCAATATACTATTTATAATAACTGTAAATGGGAATGGGTATTTTGCCATTACCGGCAATGAATAACCTAAAATACTATAACTAATCAAAACAGGTTGTAATGGTAAAAGAGCAGCTAAGGCCGTGAACATTTTCACATCTCCTCCAGCCCAGGCCCCGAGTTTCCAGAATATATATCCTAGAACAAAAATTGTTCCTGTAAATAACAAAGTATAAACAAGAATCATTAAATTTCCAGTTGAAAATGCGTTAATAGCATTTAAAGCTATTCCTAATCCTATTAATGGAAAAGTGAGCTTGTTGGCAATTATTCCTCTCTTTAAGTCTGTGTATGAAGCATATATGCATGCTAAAATTGCTATAAAGGTACAAATCAGTGGGATTGAAATCATGAAATCACTTTAACTATATTGTAAACATATTATTTTGTTAAACATATTATTAAATTAATTACTAAATGAAGTTAAATTATAATTTAAAACTAGGATATTTAATGCTATCTTTTATAAATGATTGGAAATAATTTTTAATGAATTTATTAAATGAAAACATTTAGGATAGTTATGAATAGCAGCAATAAATATTTAAATAAATCCCATTGCATTAATTTCTCCTGAAAATATAAAGGATAATTATAAAAAAGATTATAATTTATTTCAGATTATCCATTGTGGCCTGCATAAATGAAACAAATATTGGGTGTGCCCTATTAGGCCTGGACTTAAATTCAGGATGGAATTGACATCCTAAAAACCAGGGATGATCCTTAATTTCAACAATTTCCACTAAAAAGTCATCAGGAGACGTTCCAGAAATTATTAATCCTTTTTCTTCTAAAGCTTCACGGAAATCATTATTCAATTCGAATCTGTGTCGATGACGTTCCTCCACAAGTTCTTCCTGATAAGCTTCATGGGCCATGGTGTTCTCCTTGAGCTTACAATCATATGATCCCAACCTCATGGTTCCTCCCATGTCTTTAATCTTTTTCTGTTCTTCCATCATATCAATAACTGGATAAGTGGTTTCAGTGTTAAATTCAGTACTGTGCGCATCATCAAATCCATGTAAACGTGCAAATTCAATCACCATGCACTGCATTCCCAGACAAATTCCAAATAATGGAATATTATTCTCAATAGAGAAACGAACAGCATCTAATTTTCCAGATATTCCTCGCTCACCAAAACCACCAGGGATTAGAATAGAGTCTAAATCCTTTAGTTTTTCCATATTTATAGAATCTTCGGCACTTATCCAATCAATTTCAACTTTAACACCCACTTGCGCTGCAGCATGCTTTAAAGATTCCCTAATACTGATGTAAGAATCCTCTAGCTCCACATATTTGCCTACAATCCCCACAAGAACCTTAGGTTCCTCTTTTTTAAGAGAATCTACAATATTCTCCCACTCAGAAAGATCATGGGAGTTTTCTTCAACACCCAGCTTAATTCTCTGAATAACATATTTACCTACATTCTCCCGATCCATGACCAATGGCACTTCATAAATGGAGGACACATCAGGACAATTAATTACTGCTTTTGGTTCTACATCACAGAAATGAGCAATCTTCATTTTTAAAGGCGTATCAATAGGCATTTCACTTCGACAAATTATCATATCTGGATTAATACCCGTACTTCGAAGCTCTTTAGTACTGTGCTGGGTTGGTTTGGTCTTAAATTCTCCAGCAGCCTTTAAATAAGGAACATATGTAACATGAACAAACATTACATTGTCATGGCCTTCTTCATTTCTAAGTTGTCTTAAAGCTTCTAAAAATGGTTGGCTTTCAATATCCCCCACAGTTCCTCCAACTTCGACCAGTACAACATCCGCCTGAGTTTTATCAGCCATTTTACGAATCATATGTTTAATTTCATCTGTTATATGGGGAATAATTTGCACACAAGACCCCAGGTATGATCCTTTCCGTTCTTTATTGATAACAGACATGTAAACTTTACCAGTAGTAATATTAGACTCACCTGAAAGATTAACATCTAAAAAACGCTCATAGTGGCCTAAATCAAGGTCAGTTTCCATTCCATCAAGGGTTACAAAAACTTCCCCATGCTGATAAGGATTTAAAGTTCCAGAATCCCAATTTAAATAAGGATCTATCTTAATAGCTGTTACTTCTAAACCATAAGATCTTAAAATTCTTCCAATGGAAGCTGCGGTAATTCCTTTACCAATGGAACTTACAACTCCCCCAGTTACAAATATATATTTAGCCAGACCAACCAACTCCTATATTTTACCTTAAAAAATTGTTATCATCAAGTTATCATCAAAATTAAATCAATAATAACCAATATTCAAATTAATATAAATCAAATATCATGTAAAATTATTATTAAATATAATTAAAAAGACTATAATTAAAAAGACTAAAGAGATTTAAAAGCCATAATAAATCCATTTTTGAATTAAAATTATTATAATCTATTTTAAATTTTAGAGCCAAAAACACTAAAATGGACATATACCGAATTACAATTTTAGCCTTTAAATCAACAATTGCAAATTATAATACCTTTTTAACTAGAACTTCAGAGTAAATATATGTTTTTATTATATTTTTTATAATATAACCCTAAATTTTAAGTTTATAAATTTAATGTATATTATTTTAGTTATATTCTGATTAGTATTCAGTAATTATTTGTTTATTATCCTAATAAACGTTTAAATAATTAAATAAGCACTATAATCCTTTAATAAGATTATTAATTAGATTATGGGCCACATCAATACCTAAAGAACCATTTTTACAAGAAAATTCATCATATTCCTGCACAGAGTCTGGTTTTAGATTAGTTGAAAAAACCACATAAGGAACCGGATCCATGGTATGCGTACCTATATCAATAGGTGTAGCATGGTCTGGCAGTAAAACCAGAGAATATTCTTCATAATCCTTCAAAGCTTCCATTAAAGGCCCTAATATTTTAAAATCTATTTCTTCAATGGCTTTAATTTTTTCTTCAAGATCACCAGCATGCCCTGCCTCATCAGGTGCCTCTACATGCACAAAAATAATATCATGATCTTTTAAAGCATCAGCAGCATATTTACCCTTAGCAGAATAATCTGTATCAAAATAACCAGTAGCACCAGGAACCTCAATATTGTTAAGGCCTAAATAAAGTCCTATTCCTTTTATCAGATCAACACCAGTGATAGTTGCACCTTTAAGAGAATATTTTTCTAAAAAATTATCTATTTCTGGCGCAGGACCCTGGCCCCATAGCCATATTCTATTTGCGGGTTTTTTGCCTTCATTTAACCTTTTTTGATTAACTTCAGAATTAATAAGAGTTTCTCGTGATTCTTCCATAAGTTTATTCAGTAAAATCGCATTATCATCAGTTTCTGGCTGAATAATGTTTTCGGATATTTTCTCACCAACAATATCATGAGGCGGTGTTGTTTTTAAATTAGAAGATTCTTTTTTACTGAAAACAAAAAGATTTCTATAACTTATACCATGATAAAAAGTACCTAAATCATCATAGTTCTTGTTTAAAATATCAATTAGATCCTTAGATTCAGAAGATGTAATATGACCCGCGTTAAAATCATCTAAAATGCCGTTATTTTCAGTAATTAGATTACATCGAAATGCAACATCATTTTTTGAAAGATTTACACCCATACTGGCTGCTTCCAATGGACCTCTTCCAGTATAATATTCTTCAGGGTCATATCCCATAATAGAAAGATTAGCCACATCTGAACCCGGATCCATATCATCAGGAACTGTTTTCAAAAATCCACTGCATCCCATGGATGCTAATTTATCCATGTTTGGTTTTTTTGCAACTTGAAGAGGAGTTTTATTATCCAATTCTTTTAAGGGATAGTCTGCCATCCCATCGCCAATTAATATAACATATTTCATGAAAATCTTCCATTAATCATTATAAAATTATTTTTTAGTTGAACAATCCCATATTCTGATTTAATATTCGAATTAAAACTAATTAATCCATTGTATTAATAAAATATAAACTGAAAATGCCTAATAAAAAATATAATTTCTAAATTTTTTATAAAAATTTTATCCTAGTTTTTATCTTAGAATCAAAAATATCTATTTTATAATTATTTTTTTATCATGATTTTATAGTTTTTTAGACTTCCAGATATTAACCAGATCACTTAAAATAGCTGAAGCCGTTTCTATAGAACCTGCTCCTTTACCCACAACAGTTACATCATCTGCCAGGTCTGTTTTAAGAGTCGCCATATTCAAGGTTCCATCTACCGCATATGGAGAATCTTCGCGTACTAATCTGGGTGAAACATTTAAAGAATCTGGGGAAACTTCAGCCATTAATTTAATTAAATAACCATCTTTTTTAGCAAGATCTATTGCTTCCGAGGTTATTCTTGATATTCCAGTTACCTGAACATCTTTCAATGTACAGTCAATACCTAAAATAGCATTGGCCAGAATAACCGTTTTACAAGCTGCATCAATTCCCTCCACGTCTTGAGTAGGGTCAGTCTCAGCAATACCTAATTGTTGAGACTCTTGTAATGTATGTTCATATGAAGAACCTTCAGCAGTCATTCTAGAGAGAATAAAATTAGTAGTACCATTGAGAATACCTAATATGGATTTAATTTCATTTCCAGGTAGAGTTTCTTGGGCGAAATTTAATATAGGCATAGCTCCACCAACAGAAGCTTCAAATTTAAATTCGACTCCGTTTTCTTGTGATACGTCCCTTAATTCACTGAAAAATAAAGCAAGATGCCCTTTATTAGAAGTTACCACATCTTTCTTATCTTTCATAGCCTTAATTGTGAAGGATTTAGCAGGCTCACCATTTTCAATATTAGTGGGTGTTACTTCCACCAGACAATCATATTCCACTTTATCCAGAACATCTAATCCCTCAATAGCTTTAACACCTATTTCAGGATAATCACTAACTTTTCCAAATTCTGATTTAACTTTTAATAATAATTCTGGATCCAGGCCTTCTTGGGAAATAGCTGCTCCAGATGAATCTGTAACTGCTACTATTTTCAAATCCATTCCATAATTTTTAAGGAGATAATCCTTTTTCTGTGATACAACCTTAGCCACCCCTTGGCCAACGGCACCAAAACCCATTAAACAAATTCGCATAAAATTCCTCCAATATCAAACTCATTATTGTAGAATACGTTTGAATTAACTTAAATCATTCTAATTAGAGAATCATGGACTATATGATAGAATCACGATTTAAGAAAATCACATGGTAGTATTAAACTTCACTAATAACCAAAAAATCTTTTTTATGACCAATGCTATTAATTCTGTGCATTAGTTCCTCTTTTTTGCCAAAATCTGCTTCCACAGTTATTCTTGCAGATGAATCCAGCGGTTCTTCAGCCATTTTAAGAGCCAAATCTGCTACCCTAACTCCTTCTAACTGGTTAATTTGATCCATAGTGTCTTTAACGTCTCTGTCAACAATATTTCCAATAAGAATAGTTTTTATGGTTTCTTTGAGAAGAACTCCATCCATTTCAATAACTTTGATTCCTAGCTCATCTAGCTTTTTCATTACCAAATCAAGAGTATTAGGTTCTCCTTCAATAGTTATTTGAACTGGAATTAATCCTCTTTCAGTTTTAATATCTCTTTGATGAATAACTGTAACTAAATTAGCTCCTAAAGCCCCAATAGGTTCTAATACAGCTACTAATTTCCCAGGAACATCCAGAAGTTCAAGTACCAGTTTCAAACGCATTTTATCTCCTCTTTAATTATGTATTATAAATTCTAAGTATCTAAATAGTCCTAATTTTATTAATAAAAATAAAATTAATAAGTAAAATAAAAATCTTAGTTAAAATTAATTATTATGAAATAGATTATTTCCATTTACTCTTTTCAACAATCATATTTCCATTTTCATCCACATTAGTATTTCTCATTATCCGGTAAGGATTTTTATCATGAGCTATATCTTTACGTGTAAGATTAATGTTATCTACAATATAATGAGTTTCTTCCAATTCAGGAATGTTCTCCAATGTTTTTGAAAATTCTTTTAAGATTTTTTCTGCTTCTTTTTCGATTTTCATTTAAAATCCTTCTCTTTAAGTATAGTGGTAAAGTTTAATTTATTTTGAATTATTTTTAAAATTTATTAAATTAGAATATCTTATTTATATTATTATTAATTTGTTTAGCTTTATAAATATTGTTCATAGTAA
>DAWK01000118.1 GCA_002509745.1 Methanobacteriaceae archaeon UBA349
CTTTTCCCTGCGTATAAGTATATGGAAAAGCATAGCACCTCCTTCCAGAGTATAATGCCATATGGAAAGTACCTCGTAGCGATCCAGTAACTGGTATATTTCTTCAGATTTGTGAATATTGGGGATAGTGGCAAGAATTAAACGGTATGTCATAATAACAACCTTTAATATTAATTTGGCCTTTGAATGAAATATATTTATTTATTAAAAAAAGTTATTTTAAAGGCCTTGAATTAGAACTAATCTTTAGAACTAATATTAATATAGATTTTTATTCTTTTTATTTTCTAAAAAAAATAGCCTTGATGTCATATTATATTAAAAAAAAAGTAAAAAGGGAAGGGTTGTTTTATTTTTTGGTTCCAATTATTCCGCCGGCTATCATTAGGATAGCTAGTAGTAGAGCTACTAATGGCATTCCTGTTTCTTGCATGGTTACGGTGTTAGTTGCGGCATTTACTGTGTTATTAGTGTTAGTGTTGTTGTTAGTGTTATTATTGTTGTTTGGTGTTGCTGCAGCATTGAAAGTTAAACTTTGTGTATTACTGTTTAGTGTTGGGTCGTAGGTACTGGTTGATAGTAGGGGGTTTATGAGATAGCTTCCTGCACTTGTAACTTTGAGGGATAACCACATGTATGGATCGCCTACCGGCACATCACCAATAGTCCAGGTCACCGTCCGGGTGGTCGCATCATAGGTGTAACTTCCTACATCTACTTTGGCCCCTGGAAATTCCAAACCTTTAGGGACTACATAAGTCATTACCACGTTTTTTGCAGTATCTGGTCCTTTGTTACCGACTTTTAGAGTGTACACCACTGTATCACCAACCACCGGGTTGGCCTTATCAGTAGTAACATTAAGGTAAAGACTGGAAACTGGAATAATAGTCACATTTGTGTATACGGTTTGATAATCACTCACAGCATTTAAATGGGCTATTCCAGCAGTTTCATCAGCAGTTAGGGTGGCCATAGCAATACCATTAACTATTTGTTTGTCTATGGTCTTAGAGCCAATGCTACCTAAATCAGTGTTGAAAGTCACTTGCATTCCATCAGGTATGTGTCCATTAGCAGGATCCAGTGGTACAATATTGTCACTACTGAAGGCTGCATTGTTGAAACTAACTGTTACTAAACTAGTTTGGCCGTTTTTAATGGTATCCGGGGTAGCGTTGATGGTCATGAATATCCATGGGCCGAATGTTCCTAGTCCAGATATCTTGGAAGAATCTGGAGAGTTACTTCCCCACCAATTGTAGGATACAGCTGGTAGTCCGTGGCTGAGTGGTTGCAGATTAATGTAATTGTATTCAATGTTGTTGACTATCCTGTTAAAAAGGATGGTTTCGGCTTGGCCGTTTTCCAGGTAGTTGTTAAGACCTATTCCCCTATAATTGTTGATAATGGTGTTTTCGGTTATGATGTTGCCGTAGTAGTTACTCCATATCCCGTATTTATTGTTGTAGGCGATGAAATTCTTTTTTATGGTGTTTCCAGTGGAAGCTCCTATGGTAATCCCATCCAAAGAGCTGGTTGTTATATGGTTGCCTTCTATGTTGTTATTATCACAGAATCTGTTTAAATAAATACCATATCCATTCATGTTTTTAGCGATGTTGTTGATTATATTATTGCCAGTGGAGGTTTCTGTAATAAAAATTCCTACATTGGCATTGTTAGAAACAGTGTTTTCTGAGATTATGTTGTTGTTTGAGGCATAGGTGTAGATTCCATTTACACAATTATTGACGGTGTTCTGGTTAATGGTGTTGTAGTTGGCAGAATTTAGATAAATTCCGTTCCCGGCATTAAATCCATTAATGGTATTTCCTGTTAAGGTGACATAAGATGCCCCATTGACATAGATCCCATTAGTTTCTGATGTTACACCAGTTTTTACTTCTATATCGTCGATGTGGCAGTCATTTCCAAATCCACTTATGCCTAAAAATCCGATACGCACGTCATTCTGGCCAGTGTAAGAACTGATAGATATGGAGTGTTGTTTCCAGCCAATGGACCCATCATCACGGTTAATATCAGATCCCACATTATTCCAGGTTAGTCCTCCGTCAGTGGAAACCTGTAATTGAACTCTGTCAGAAGCACCAAAATAACCAACATCATGATACATCCAGAAGGAAAGTTCAGCACTGTTTAAACCACTAAAATCGAGTCCCGTGGTACGGTATAAACGAGCTGATTTAAAATCTGCTACAGACCATGAGTTAAAGTAGGCCAGATTAGAACCGCTGTGTGCGGCGACTCCTGAAGGATGCCTTGTACCCACATTAGTTTCCCAGTTGGGCATATTGCCTGAAGGCCAGTTTACTACTTGCATGGCCCATCCAGAAGGTAATACTGGAGCACTTACACTGTCAAAGTTCTCACTGAATACATTTGTTTTTGTAGCATTGTTAATGGTAAATCCCTGTATGGTAGAACCGCTTCCAGTGGCAGTTATGGTGAAACTACCATTGACTATGGTGTTAGGGCCTGTGGCTCTAATAGTTAGGTTCTTGTTTACCACCACGTTTTCATTGTAAGTCCCTGGTTCCACATCAATGGTGTCTCCATCAAGGGTTAATGGATCATCGATAGCAGATTGAATAGTAATGTAACTGATTTCGGTTCGAGTATTTAAAGGGTCAGGTAGAGTAGTGTTATTGGTGTCCGCAGCCGATACTGCGCTGGCAGAGATTATAGCAAACAGAGTAATTAGTGTAATTATTATTAATTGTTTTTTCACGTTTTCACCTCCTTTTAAATGATTATAAAATTGAATTTAATCTCTCAAATCAAGACCCATTAGGCCTTAAATTAGATATTAAATGATTTAGAGGAGAAAAACTAACTAAGATAAAAATTAGTCACGTTCCCCCCAAATCAGATGTTAAAACATCCTATGTAATAATTAGCAAGAATGTAAATATAATTTTCTATTTAATTATTGGTATTTAAAGGACCCTATGATGATTCTATATTTAAATAGCCTTTTGATAATCGATTACTGATTTGATATGATGATTCTATATGCTTAAATCAAATCAGGCATGATTATTACAGTAAAATAAAATAAAAAATATAAACTTCCTATAAAAAAATGACTTTGAGAGTATTAATAATATTAATCCAAAACCAAGGACAGGCATCAATATCGAGCATCACTAGTGTATAAATAATAATTTTTTAATTTATAACCTATAATAACTAAAAAAAAAAAGAAAAAAAGTAAAATTATTTTTTACTACTTACTAATCCACCTATTACCATAAATAAGGCCATTATTAGCACTATTAATGGTATTCCTGTTTCTTGCATAGTTACGGTGTTAGTTGCTGCATTTACTGTGTTATTAGTGTTGTTGTTTGTTGTTGTTGCTGCATTTACAGTTAAGCTTTGTGTATTGGTGTTTAGTGTTGGGTCGTTGGTACTTGTTGATAGTAGAGGATTGATTAAATAGGTTCCACTGCTTAGTACTTTGAGGGATAACCACATGTAAGGGTCGCCTACCGGCACATCACCAATAGTCCAAGTTATAGTATGGGTCTTAGTGTCGTAGGTATAGGTTCCATTGTCCACATTAGCTCCAGCAAATTCTAAACCTTCAGGGACAACATAGGTCATTACCACGTTTTCTGCAGTGTCTGGTCCTTTGTTACCAACTTTCAAGGTGTAGATTACTGTTTCACCAACCATTGGATTAGTTTTACTTGGTGTTATGGTCAGGTACAGACTGGATTGGGTAGATTTAGGATTAATAGTCAAATTAGTATATACGGTTTGACTATCAGTCACCGCATTAACGTGTGCTATTCCCGCAGTCTCATCGGCAGTTAAAGTAGCAGTTGCTATTCCATCCGTTGTTTCTTTATTTATGGTTTTAGATCCAACACTTCCTAGATCGGTGTTGAAGGTTACTGGTGTTTTGTCTGGTATATGGCCATTATCTGGGTTTAAAGTGGTAATTGTAGTTCCATCATATGCATTATTGAAGTTTGCAGTTAGAGTAGAAGTTTCACCCTGTTCAATATTTGTTGGGTTCGTCTGAAGAGTCATGTATAACCATGGATTATAGTCGACATTACCAACGATTAAAGTTGTGAAGTCGGGATTATTAGAACCCCACCAGTTATATTTGGCATCAACAGATCCTAAATCATTTTGTATGGCTGTAGGTGAGTTATTCACAATACGATTGAAATTCGCGGTCACAGTACCAGAATTGTAGATAGCACCAGCATAACTTGCAGCGTTACTTGTGAAACTACTGTTAGTCACAGATAAAGTACCACTATTCAGGATAGCACCACCACCATAATTTGCTGTGTTACTTGTGAAAGTACTATCAGTCACAGATAAAGTAGCGCCATTATTGTAGATAGCGCCACCATACTGGGCAGTGNNTACTACTGTAATAATTGATGATAGCACCACCATAATACTGGGCAGTGTTACTTGTGAAACTACAATCAGTCACAGACACACTACCATAATTGTTAATAGCACCACCATAATTAGTTGCAGTGTTATCCGTGAAACTACTATCAGTCACAGAGAAAGTACTACTGTAATAATTGTAGATAGCACCACCATACTCTGCAGTGTTACTTATGAAATTACTATTAGTCACAGTCACAATACTACCACCACTACCAATACCATTGTAGATAGCACCACCATAATAGGCACTGTTACTTGTGAAACTACTGTTAGTCACAGACACACTACCAATGCCATTGTAGATAGCACCACCAGAATTTGCTGTGTTACTTGTGAAACTACAATCAGTCACAGAAATATCACCATCCTGATTGAGGATAGCACCACCATACCCTGCAGTGTTACTTGTGAAACTACTACCAGTCACAGAGACACTACCACCATCATTGAGGATAGCACCACCATAATTAGTTGCGGTGTTACTTGTGAAACTACTACCAGTCACAGAGACACTACCACCATCATTGAGGATAGCAGCACCATCTGATCCAGTTGCGTTGGTTATTGTTAGGTTGTTTAGTGTGAGGTTTATTCCAGGGTTTACAAAGAATATCCAGTTGATTCCGGTTCCATTTATTATAGTACCGGTTTGGCTTTCACCATTAATAGTCATATTCTTATCAATAGTGATTCCTGTGTTACTGGTTCCATTGTATTGTCCGTTGGCTATGTTTACTATTCCATTAGTGTTTACAGTTCCTGTAGCGTTTAGAATAGTTTTTTTAGCAGTTAACCAGTCGGAACCATCGTTATCATCGTTTCCTCCGGTATCATTAACATAGATAGTGTCACCCGGAGCGGCTGATACATCATTAATACCCATGATGAAAACCAGAGCTAATGCTAAAAGCAGTAAAGGTAGTAAAGTTTTAGTCATTTTGAATGAAATTATTTTGCTTGTCACGTTTCTTTTTCACCTCCTTTTATAGCTATTAAATAAATAATTTAGATGAGAAAAAATAATCATTAAAATAAAATTAATTATGTTTCCCCCAATATGATGTAAATTACACCATGAATGATATTATTAAAGTAAAAATATAAACTTTCCTATTTAAAAATTGACTATTATGGTCGTATTACCACTAAATCTACCATATTTTTACCATTAATCAGCACAACTATGGCTCATAAAACGATTTATAATGTAAAAATACCAAGCACCAAGCCTTGGAAAAAAATCTATGGGGCTTAGAATTATCTTTTTTAAATAAAGTCATGATTAGTGAAGTAAAATTTATTAA
Source organism: Methanobacteriaceae archaeon UBA349 (assembly GCA_002509745.1). Taxonomy (GTDB): domain Archaea; phylum Methanobacteriota; class Methanobacteria; order Methanobacteriales; family Methanobacteriaceae; genus UBA349. Next base: position 5,754 of record DAWK01000118.1, read on the forward strand.
AAACCCATTAATTTTCATATTAAGAATGAAATTGCTTATGATAGATTATTCCATTTAGAGTGCTAATTAATTACCATAAACTTATTTTATTTGAAATCAAATCATAATTATATAATGGAGCTATTTCATGGAAGTCATCTTACAGCAACTGGCCAATTTATGCATTTTAATCTACATAGTGACCACCATGTTATCCATGGGACTTAAGTTTCTTCCTAAACAATTTTTAGAACCATTAAAAGATAAGGGCCTAATATTAAAGTCTTTAACTGCCAATTTTTTAATACTTCCCATTATAACTTACATTATACTGCAGCTTATCCCCCTACCCGAGGGCCTGGCCATTGGTTTGATTTTAATGGCTGCCGGGGCCGGATCACCATTCATGTTGAAAATAGTTCAGCTAATAAAAGCGGATATGGCCTTTGCGACAGGGCTGATGATCATATTGTCCCTGGTGACTTTGGTCTACCTGCCCCTCATGCTTTCCTTTTTATTACCTGGTGTTTCTGTTAATCCATTAGCTATAGCCAGTTCCCTGATAGCCCTGATATTTTTACCATTAATCATTGGAACAACCATAAAATCAAAATATAATAAAATAGCTACTAGAATTCAACCTATTTTTAACCAGTTATCCAGCATATTTATAGTTCTGGTGGTAATTCTTTATCTGGGCCTTAACTACCAGGACTTTTTGACAGTATTCGGTACTGGGGCCTTGATGGCAGCCATAATTTTTATATTAGGTGCATTTGTAACGGGATATTTATTGGGTGGCCCTTCCTCCAGCACCAGATCCGTGTTGGGTATGGGTACTGCTATTAGAAATTCGTCAGCCGCCTTTGTGGTGGCCCTTGCCAACTTCAGTTATCAGTACGAGGTGATGGCCATGATCATTGTGGTTTACATGTTCAGTATCATCCTGATGATTCTCATCTCCAGAGTACTAAGAAAATAAGGTCAAAAATTTGAATAAAAGACTTATTAAAAATACTAAGAAAATAAGGTCAAAAATTTGAATAAAAGACTTATTAAAATTTAATAAATTATATAATCTTATTTTAACAAAATATTATTAATGTCTATAAAAACCGAATGGTACCAGTTATCTGCGGAGAAAACCTTTGAAATCTTGAAATCAAGTGAAGAAGGTCTTAGCTCCAAAGAAGCCCAAAAAAGACTAGCTAAATACGGGTCCAATGAAATAACCTTTAAAAAAATCAGTCCTTTATTTAGACTTCTAAAACAATTTAATAATCCCCTGATTTATGTTTTAATTGTTGCAGCCATGGTGACTGCTTTACTGGGTGAATTAATAGATGTGGCAGTTATTTTAGGTGTGGTAATTGCCAATGCCACTATCGGATTTATCCAGGAAGGAAAAGCAGAATCTTCCATTGAATCTTTGGAGAAAATGCTGGTCCCCGAGTGCCAGGTACTCCGTAATAGGGAAAAAGTAACCATAACATCCAAGCTACTGGTTCCTGGTGATATAGTACTACTGGAAAGTGGAACCAAAATACCAGCAGATTTACGTATTTTTCGCTCCAAAAATTTACATGCTGATGAGGCCTCCTTAACCGGAGAATCCCTACCGGTGCCTAAAAATTCTAAATATATTACTACAGAGGATCTTACTCCCGCTGATCAAAAATCGGTGGCCTTCAGTGGTACCTTTATCACCCAGGGTTCAGGACAGGGAGTGGTGGTGGCTACCGGTGATAAAACCGAGATGGGTAAAATCGCCACTATCATGAAGGAAACTCATCACATAATGACTCCTTTAATGAAAAAAATAGAGAGATTCACCGAGATCCTGGTGATAATTATTCTGATTATTGCTTTGGTGAATTTCGCATTATCTTTCTGGTTGGGTTATGGGTTTATTTATTCATTTATGGCATCTGCTTCACTGGCCGTGGCCGTTATTCCTGAGGGACTACCTGCGGTTCTAACCATAACCCTGGCTTTTGGAGTAAAAAAAATGGCACGTAGAAACGTGCTCATAAGAAAATTGCCCTCAGTTGAAGCCCTGGGTCACACCACCGTAATATGTTCTGATAAAACCGGTACACTTACTAAAAACCAGATGACAGTTTTAATGGTTTACTGTGGAGATATAACTTACCAGGTTAATGGGAAAGGATATAAACCACAGGGAGACTTTCTCTTAAATGAAAAAGTTATTAAGACATCCAATCAAGGAGAAGAACTTATTAAAACCCTTCAGGCTGGTTTAATATGCAATAATGCTTCTTTAGTTAAGGACGATAATTATAAAGTTATAGGAGACCCTACCGAAGGTGCATTAATTGTTTCGGCCTACAAGGCCAATATAATGGAAAAATCTGACAGGTTAGATGAAATACCATTCCAATCAAAAAACCAGTTTATGGCCACTCTCAATCGAGGTAATAATGAGAATATAATCTATTTCAAGGGTTCCCCAGAAAAGATATTGAAAATGTGCAAAAAACAGCTCATCCGGGGAGGAATACAACCTATAAAACCCAATAAAATTTCTCTGGAGGCAGATAGTCTGGCAAAAGATGCCTTAAGAGTACTGGGTTTTGCATATAAATCAGTACCATCTAATCAAAGCCAAATCCACAAGGAAGATATGGAGGATCTAATTTTTTTAGGACTGCAGGGAATGATGGATCCTCCTCGAGAGGAAGTAATGGATGCTATCCAAAAATCCAGACGTGCTGGTATAAGAACGGTTATGATTACCGGTGACCATTCTTTAACTGCTAGGGCCATTAGCCAGTATTTAGGTATTGGTTCAGGGGAGAAAACCATAATTACTGGTAAAGAATTATCAAAAATGAGCAATGAACAGGTTTACGAGACTGTGGATAAAGTTTCAGTGTACGCTAGGGTGGCCCCGGAACATAAATACACCATAACCACCCAGCTACAAAAAAAGGGAGAAATTGTGGCCGTAACTGGAGATGGAGTTAATGATGCTCCAGCCTTAAAAGCGGCAGATATAGGTATAGCTATGGGAATAACTGGGACAGACGTGAGTAAAGAAGCATCGGATATGGTTTTAGCTGATGATAATTTTGCCAGTATTGTTAAGGCCATTGAAGAGGGAAGGTACATCTTTGAAAACATACGAAAAGTTATACTTTATTCTCTGGCTGCCAACGGAGGACAGGGGCTAATAATTTTGAGCTCGGTAATACTAACCCCATTCATAGCTCTTTTTTTAGTGACCTTACCCTTAGAACCGGTACAAATTCTATGGATAAACCTTTTTGACTCGTTATTTTTGGCTTTACCATTAATCAAGGAACCTAAAGAACTAGGATTACTTAAATATCCTCCTCGAGACCCTAAAGAACAGATAATTAATCATTTATTCTTAAGAAAAGTTGGTATAGTTTCCCTGTCCATGGCCTTTGGAGCATTATCCATATTTCTTATATTCGGACTGCCTGGCCTAAATCCTCTTAATGAATTACTAATAAAACAGGCCCAAAGTGCAGCTTTTGCCACAGTTATACTGGTCCATGTATTTTACCTCCTCACTGCCAGATCAATATATGATTCAGCTTTTACTTTCAGCCCTTTCTCTAATAAATGGTTGATACTGGGTATAACCGCAATTTTAACTTCCCTTATGCTGATTATATATTTCCAACCATTGGAACTCATATTTAGAACAACAGCCATACCTTTAGGTTGGTGGCCATTAATCGTATTATTCGCCCTCCCAGGTTTTATCTTAATTGAAATCGAAAAATGGGTATCTAAAAAGAAAAAATATGTCTAGGAAATTTATCGGCCATTTAGACCATTAAACCCTTTTTTATTGTTTGTTTAAATTTAATATACAATTACTTAATATGATTTCTATTTTTTATTTAATTAAAGTTTATTTTATCATATAAATTTTATAAAATTATTACATATTAGTCAACTTTTAATATTATTAAAAAAAAAATATAATCTGGGGGAGTATTTTATCATGTGGGGCCAATTTATGAATTCCAGGAGGAACTATTTCCTTGGCATCTTAACATATTTTATTAGTATATATTCCTGATTTTATCTAAAAAACTTTTATTATTAGAATTAGATTTTCATGCAGGTTGATTGATTCAAAAAAAGATTTATAGTCAATAAATACTAATAGTATATTATTAAAAATACGAACTGTGAAATCTATGCATCTTGAAGATTTAAAAAAAGAGTTGAAGGCCACTTTGAAATCCCTTTTACCAGCTATTATTCTAATCCTGGTTTTCCAAATATTTTTTATTAAAATGCCTTTAAGTGATTTTATAACCATTATTATCGGATTATTATTCACAATTTTAGGATTTACTTTCTTTATACAAGGCGCTAAAAAAGGATTATTGCCCCTGGGAGAAAATTTAGGTGCTTCTTTTATTGAAAAAAGAGCATTTTTCCTGATATTATTATTTGCTTTTTTATTAGGTCTAACTTTGACCATTGCTGAGCCAGATGTCAGACTGGTTGCTTTTCAAATAGGTCAGATAACCACATTAAATATCACTCAACTGGAATTAATATTCATAGCTTCTCTGGGATTAGGTGCATTTACTTTATTAGCAGTTTTAAGGAGCATGATTGATTTCCCTATCCAGTACATTCTAATACCCGGATACATTACGGCCATTATACTATCCTTATTGGTGAATAATGAATTCATATCCAAAGCATTTGATCTGGGGGCTGTAACCACTGGACCTATGACTGTGCCTTTTTTAATTGCCTTAGGGGTGGGTATTGCGTCAGTTCTGGGTGGAAGAGATAGAATGGAATCTGGTTTTGGAATAATGGCTATTGGTTCTATTGGTCCCATACTGGCCATACTAATCTGGGGCTTAATTAGGGGAGGAGTATAATGCTTATCATGAGTGCTGCTGAAGCATTCTTAGAGGTTATAGAAGCCATATCCCCGGTTTTAATACTTTTTTTCATATTCCAGGTTTTAATATTGAAAAAAATTCCTAAAAATATAGGGGATATTATTTCCGGCATATTCCTGACCATCATCGGGTTTTTCTTTTTCTTTTTCGGGGCAAAAATAAGTTTAATACCCATGGGGACCCAGATTGGTAGTTTTTTATCAACATTAGATTATTACTGGGTTATTATATTCGCTCTTATTTTAGGGATATTTGCCATACTGGCCGAACCAGCGGTTAATGTATTTGTCTATGAAGTAGAGAAAGTATCATCTGGTTATATTAAAAAAAATATAATGATTATGAGTATTGCTCTAGGGGTGGGTGTTGCCCTTTTATTTTCCGTTTTAAGAATTTATTTTAATTTACCCTTAGCCCTGATAATCATACCTGGTTATTTACTAATAATAATCTTAGCCCTGGTAAGTCCCAGGGATTTTATCCCTATTGCCTTTGATTCCGGGGCGGTGGCCACTGGCCCAGTGGTGGTTACCTTTGTGCTACCTATCATGACCAGTTTGGCCATAGGCTTAAATGGTGAATTTTCTGGTTTTTTAGGACTGGGCACCGTGGGTCTGGTGGCTATGTTTCCTATAATATTCATGCTTTGCTTAGGAATTCTAATAAAAAGGAGTGAAACTAAATGATAGCAAATTCTTGTTCTGGGTTTAAATTAATATACGTTATTGTAGAAGCTGGACGTGGAAGTTTTATTATGAAATTGGCTCGTGAAGCAGGTGCAGAAGGCGGGACCATATATTATGCCCGTGGAACCAGTATCCATGAGCATGGTAAATTTTTAGGTGTTCCAATTGAACCAGAAAAAGAAGTAGTAATGATTATTATTAAAGATTCTATGGTAGATCATGTTTTTGATTCTGTGGTTAAAAAAGGTGAACTGGAAACTCCTGGAAAAGGAGTGGCATTTATTTTGGATTTATCCCGGGTAGCTGGTATCTGTCATTTATTAGAAGAATAGATACCTAATAATTTAATCTTAAATTAAGATATATAACTGTGATAAGATTATCCTAAAAAGTATTTTTAAATTTTTCTCGTTCAAATTAAACAATACACCCATTAAAAAAATAGTTATTTAAGAAAAAAATATAGAAAAATAAGATTTTCCTCTTACTTTGAATTATATTTATCCACCAATCCTGAATATAATTATATAATATTAAATTAAATAAATAATATTCATGAATTCAACTAACACAGAACCCTATAATCCTGTGCAGATGTCTGAAAAACGGAATTTGTATTTATTTTTTATAATCACCTTTATTTTTTCCTGGTTTTTCTGGATACCCCCTATTTTAATTGGTCAGGGCATACCATTTCCCTCCATTTTAGCTGACTTTTTCTTGGGCCCATTTAATTTAGGTGCCTGGGGTCCATTTGTAGCAGCATTTTTACTAACCTACCGCAATAATGGTAAAGATGGCGTTTTTAAATTATTAAAAAGAGGAGTAGACTACAAATTTCATAAAATATGGTTTTTACCTATTTTATTACTGATGCCCTTTATTACAGGGGTTTCACTACTCATAGCCTCATTTCTGGGAGATCCCCTGCCGGGATTGAGTATTTTTTATGAACCATGGCTTATCGTCTTCTGGTTCTTTTACCTGTTACTTTTAGGAGGTCCCCTTCAGGAAGAATTTGGATGGAGGGGGTATGCTCTGGACCGGCTCCAATCAACCCGCAGCGCACTAACTTCTAGTATCATCCTGGGAGTGATATGGGCGGTTTGGCACTTTCCCCTAAATTTTGGTGCTGGTGCTGCCGGACCACAATACGGCGTGGCCCTATCCTTATTTATAGGAGCTCTCATTACCATGAGTTTGATGTCCATCTTATTTACCTGGATATACAATAATACCGGAAGGAGTATCTTGGCTGTTTTAATTTTCCATACCTCTTTGAATTTATCTACCTTTATCTTGTTCCCAGTTTTTGAAGTTCAAAGCGCCCTGCTCTTTTACATGATATTGATTTTGGCCACAGTGGTGGTGGTTCTTATTATTTGGGGTAGGAAAACTTTGATGAAGAATAAAAAATTATAAGTTATTAATCCCCTTAGATATTGAAACTATAAAACCCGAAAAAAATGAGGGCTAATTTGAGCCCTTATTTTTCTATAACTTTTTTAGGTTAGAGTGTCAATAAACAGGATAAATTTCCTTTTAATTTACGTGGTTGAAAAGCAGTACGAGGTGATGACCATGATCATTGTGGTTTACATGTTCAGTATCATCCTGATGATGCTCATCTCCAGAATACTAAGAAAAGAAGTGAATATCGTAAAATCCCAACCATAAATATAATAATTGATACCGTGGAAATAAGCAAAATTTTAGAAAATAAATAAAAAATGGCCAAAAAATTAAAATCTACATGCATTACTTTATATGCTTTGAAAATCAATAGAATATTGCCTTATGGCAAAAAATTGGAAGTGATACATTTGTTTGGAGATAATTACAACAACGATAGAGATAATTCTGCCCCTATTAAAGAAGGCGGAGAATATGATGTTAAGATTGAAGATACCGGCAGAGACGGAGACGGAATTGCACGTATCGAAGGTTTTGTGGTCTTTGTTTCAGGCGCCAAAGTAGGCGATGAAGTTAAAATTAGAGTTAACTCTACCCGAAGAAATTTTGCATTTGCTGAAATAATTGAATAATCTTTATTTTCTAAAAGTGAAAGGAATATGCTGATTTAGGTTTATCTTTTCATATTTTTATTAAATTCAAGTTAATTCTTATAATTTCACTTTACAGGGAATAATATTCCCTAAAATCTTTTTTTATTAATAAAAGTACATTTATGCAAACTTAAGGGCATAATATTCATATTCTATATTATATTGTAAATCATTGAGTATTACAATTGAATCCAGCATTAAATAGGGTTCATATCATAGATATTCTGAAAACAAAACACAGATTAAGTTTAGATTATTTATTATAAAGTTATAACTATGTCCTTATCTGTTAATTCATTGGTTTAAATTATACAATGAAAAGATATAATAGTTACAAAAAGATACTGTATATGGGGATTACAAACTTGAAAAGTATTTATTATTTCGTAAAATTTGATTATAAAGCTAGATTAGATTCTATATATGTGAATATTCTTGGAAGTCAAGAAGATCAAGAATCTTTTCAAGTTTCAGAGAACGTAATTATTGATATTGACTCAGAGAAAATTCCGTTACAATTTAAAATTGTGGATGCTTCTGTGCTTTTCCAGGAAAAGAAAAGTCTTTTGAAGAATCTTTCTAATGTAAAAATTGATTTAAAAGTTGATTCAAAATCAGTCAATTTTAAGGGCCAGATTGATTTTGCCATAGACAATGACATACTACGGAAAGAAATAGATGTCACAGCACCCAATGATATAAAAATGCCTGAAATGGAAGGCACTTATGCTGCAGGAAGATCCTTTTGATGTTAGAATCTGAAAGTTAACTATTTACTTTTTTAAAATTTTTTATTTCTGTCTTTTTGAATTTTAGATTTAGTGTTTTTTTATATTTTTTTCTATAGAAATAATATTCCATATTTTTAATAGATAGGATAATTTTAGACAGATAATAATTGTGAAGTTATTGAGTGTTGATTTTTTTCCTGTGTGTATAAAATGGATCTGGTAATTAAAATAATTTTTTCTTAAATTTTTATTTTTTAAGTAATAAAAACAAATATTTTTTAAATTCATCTAATAAAAAAAGAATATTATTAAAGATTTTTTTATTTTTTTATTTGATCTATATTATCAATTAATTGTATGTGATTTATTTTTTCGATTAGTAGTTTAGGAAATGTTTTTTGTAAAAATTTCTTGAATTCTAAGTCATTAGTTATTTCCGCGTCATCATAGAATTTTAATTTGTTTTCAGCACTTGAATAATGTCCTTCTATTGCCATATCCTTTTTTTCTACAACAAACCCAATTGAGTCCCCCGTTTTAACTTCGTTAGCATTTAGAACTAGCATAATGTCATTAGTTAATTTATATTCCTTCAGGGCATCTGCATCATCAAGTTCAACTAATTCAGTGTCGTCTAAAATGTCTGGCCATTCAAAACTTTTTTTCATAGTATCAGTTTCCCTTTTATACTAATATTTTTGTAAACTTATAGTTAATAACATTTTTTGATAAACATTCTTTTTTAGGATATTATTCGAGAACTGATATTCAAAATAAAACTTATATTTTTTCCTTAAAAAGAGTAAGGAGTATTATAAAAAGTTTTATCTTTAATTTTAAATCAAAAATTATATATTGAAATTATTATCATAAATTATTATTAGTGTTTAAATAAAGACATTTGAAAAAAAACATGGTATTAACTAGAATTTAATAAATTGAATCCTATTACCATTCATTAAGAAACAAAATTCTATTGAGGTGGTTGCTCATGAAGAAAATGATTGATGAAAATAAATTGGATTTATCTAGAAAGGAATTCCAGCCGTGGAATGATGCTCTAGAAACTGTTAATAAATGTATAAACCAGGAAAATAATGAAGAATGTCTTTTAGCCGGACTTCAGAATTTATTAGATGAAACTAAGGCTGTAAAGAAAATTATTTCAAATAAATAAATATTTAATGAATCAAATCACAAATATGGAGTTCATCCACGTCTATATTAAAAAAATAGCATTTAGATGTTACAACTGCATTATTTGTAACGTCTATATTGTTATCAGATTGATTGCATTGTATACAATTGGGTTCTCCTTCATTTACTTTCCTAAAATTAACTTCTTCTAACTTAGGCTTATTGCTTGAGAACATATTAACACCAGTTATATAATATGATTTTATTTTAATAAACAATTTTTGATGTTAAATTGATTGGCCTATTAATACAAATATTAATTGTAAAAACAGAAATAATATTATTTTAAGTTTTTCCATCATCACTTTTTATCCAGGACTCATCAGTTCCTACTAGTTTCCATCAGCAGCTGTAAAGCAATTCTTACAAGAGCATATTATGATTCAAATAAAAACAGCCAAATCAATATTTAATTCAATAGAAAGTCATGGAAGATCAAAATATTTTATAATTAAAACTACAAATCAATATTAGGAGATTAAAAAAATGTTTATAAATCATGTTAAAATATTTTATACACAAGAAGACATTGAAGAATACCATACCACCAGTCCAGAGATTGCTAGAATTCAGTTTGATGAACATGGAAATGTTACCATAGATTATAAACAATTAGACGAACAAGGGCAAGAATACAGTAAATTCATCCCGGCCACCAGCTATAGGAATTTAAAATATACTAAAGAAGTCTTAGTTCCTAAATAATTATTTATCATACTTTTCTTTTAATTTTTCTTTTGAATTTATGAACTAATGCTAAGTGTATTTAATTTTCAGACCATATACCATAAAATATTTTAATTTTAATTTTCCAATCTGTAATAACAAAATAATAGAAACACTACTTATTAATCGAAAAAACTCATAAAATATATCAAAATTAGCCATTATTCATTTTATATATCATTTAAAAAAAAAAAA
>DAWK01000053.1 GCA_002509745.1 Methanobacteriaceae archaeon UBA349
CCATCCAAATCCATAATCCACAACTTACCATAACTATCAAAAAACAGGCCAAAAGGAGATGTACTAGATATTACATCCGATTTAAGAACACCATCATGAGAATAAACACCAAAAGCAGTGTATTTACCCCACCACCAGTGGTTATAATACTGTGCTAACCATACATCACCATTACTATTAACTGCTAGAGACCCTGCGTGCATGTAAGGCAATGATTGTGTCCAGTCTACAGTGTTATTTTCAATATTAATCCTCGAAAAACGACTATCTGGCCATAAAATGTGTGGATGAACCCCATAAGAAAATATATGATCATCACCATCATAGGCCAAATCAAAAATAGTGTAACCCATATCCATTACACTAAGGGAACCCGTGCTTGGATCCAAACGCAGTAAATTACTTCCCCCCGACCATAAAATTCCATTCTTATCTATAACTGAAAAATTAGGACTGTGGCCATAGGCAGTGACATTGTAACTATTCAAAATCTCCCCACTGGAACCATTAATATACATTAAAGTTTGATTTTCACCAATACCCAGCCAGACATTGTCTTTATTATCCAATACCAGAGAGGTCAGGCCAGTACCATAAGCAGCATAGCCCCCACTATATGATCCGGGATGAAATACTCCCTCTTTACCAGGAATTATAATTGTCTCCAACGTTACACATTCATCAGATCCCCAGTTTAAAACCTCATCAGGAGTTATAATACCATTTTTATCCACATCATGACAGGTTTGAATAATACCGTCATGATTTCGATCATCATAAACCCCATTTTCATACAAACCAATTTTAATTAAAGAACCTGTTACCCTGTTGGCAGCCCAACAATTACCCTGACTATCCACTGCGATACGTACTGGTTCTGCATTAGATGCAGGATTAGTCTTATAACGGGCCACTTCCTGACCCGTTTTCACATTAACTTTAGAAATAGTTCCTTCATTGCTGTTAGGTATCCAGATATAGTTACGAGCAGCATTAGATGAATTGGCCAACTTCAAGGAACCATCAGACCCATTAACATTATTAAAAGTACCCTTAGAGAAATCATCATCACTAGTATAATTAGTATCGGCCGCCCCTACATTTCCCATACAGAGCAAGGCCAAAAACAAGACAATGAACAATATCAGCCATTTATTAGGCCTGATTTCATTGTCATTTTTATTTAGATAGGCTGCAAAGAACATGAAAAGAATGGCAATGGCAGAGAAATTAATAGGAACCCCAGTCTGCTGCATAGGAACTGAAGAACCTTTTCTAGTTTGAGAAGAAGAACTTGCATTTACCTGAGTAGAATTTTGATTCACTTCATGATGATTATTAATTGAACCATGATGACCTGGACTGGAAGGATCAGAAGTACTAGGAGTCTTATTACCACGTAATGGAACCAAAGTCATAGTAAAGGATCCATTAGAAGGAATAGAAGTTATAGTCCAGGTGCCTCCTTTATAAGTACCACCCGAGGTTTTAGGAGTATAACCCTTTGGAATAGATGTTTTAATATTTATATTGAAAGCACCATCTGGCCCAATATTCCTCACTATCAAAGTAGGCTTACCATTTTTAAGAGAATAATCCAGCTTAATATCTGAAAAAGGAACATAGAAGTTAATCGTGGCTGGTGGATTAGTCTTAGAGTCATATTCATTATGGGTTTCATTAGCAGAGTAAGTAATGTTTTTACTGGTTAGATTTTGAGTTATATTACCTATAACTTCCAGTATAGCAATCTCACCAGGAATTAAAGTATTAATAGTCCACACACTACCATTAAAAACACCAATGGTGGGAGTTACTGGTGTAAAACCAACTGGAATATTCGCAACTACAGTTATATTATGGGCAGAATCCGGGCCATTATTAGTAAGCACTGTAACCAGCTTAATAGTGTCTCCTAATTTAGGAACTGAATTATTTATGCCATTTATAATATTAATATCTGATTTTAATACCCGAACTGAGAGATCATAAAGTATAGGAGAAACACTACCCTTAAATCTCTCCAGAGTTGTTTCCACTTCCAAATATCGACCATTAGGTGTTGATTTTAAATATTCAGCATTTATTGCCTCTTCCCAACTAGACCAATTAACTTTATCATTAGAACTTCTAACACGTACATTCACACTAGTACCATTAGGAATATAAGCATTCCAGGATATAACACCCCATAAGGCATTATTTATGCCAGAATCATGAATTAAATCCCATGATCCATGATTAGTGGTGATGGTATTGGATAAGGCCCCTGTCATGTCACTATATCCATAATGGGTTCCTCCCACTATTCTTTTGGATAATTCTACCCCATTGACAATGTTTCCCTCACCATCGGTTTGATTATTAGCGGGATTTATACGGTGAATATATTCATCATTGGTATCCACTGCCCAGATTTTACCCATATTGTCCACAGAAACCCCACTGGGAGTTCTTCCCACAATAATAGTTGCCTTAAAAATACCATTATTAGAGTAACGGGTAACCGTTCCCTTAACATTATCTGCAGTCCAGATATCACCGTCATCAGAAACAGTTATCCCCTGAGCATAGGAAGCAGATTTTGTCCATAAAATAGTCCCATTTAAAACATTTATACAAGTTATGCGATAGTGATCCAGTCCTGAGACAAATAAATGATTGTTGCGATCCAGAGCCAGACCATATGATTTATGGGGAAGATTGATTCGAGTGAAAGTATTATTGGAAGGATCCAATCTTAAAACATTATTACCTGTGTTTCCTGAAGACCAGAGAATTCCATTCTGATCTATTACTGCACCATAAGGCGTGTGGCCTACAGATGAAACATCAATTGTCTTTAAAATCTGACCATCTGAACCATTCAAGTAATAATATTTCATGGTCCCATAGGTTCCCACCCAGAGATTATTTTTGGAATCAATGGCCAGACCACGAGGCCCCGGATTATAATAATCATTTACATAGGAGCCATTATATTTGCCTGGAACAAAATTACCCTCACTTCCTGGAATTAAAATTACTTCCCATAATACACATTCGTCCGCGCCCCAGGGAAGAATCTCGGTGGAATTAATTACCCCATTACCATCCACATCACGGCAGGTATCTGCCACCCCATTATGGTTACGATCGATCCACTGGCCACTTTCTAAAAGCCCAATTTTAACCACAGTACCTATGTTCCTGTTTCCCACCCAACAGTTACCATCCAGATCCACGGTGGTTCTGGAAGGATTGGAATAAGTAAGGTTACTGGTTTTATACCGGGCCACTTCCATACCAGTGATAGTATTTATTTTAGAAACCGTTCCTTCATTACTATTAGGGACCCAGATAAAAGGATTCACCGAACTAGAACTATTAGAAAGCTGCAACTGGTTATGAGTACTGTTATACTCTAATCCAGTCAAATCCCCTTTATCAAAATCAGAATCATTGGTATAATTAGTATCTGGGCCAGCAGCAAATACACAGCCCATATTTAAAACCACAAATATTGATATTAATAGCAAAATATTATAAATTTTCAAGTATTCCCCACCCACAAATAATTATTACAGTATTACTTATGATTAGGTGAGTAAGATATTACTAATAAACTAATCCATTAATAACAAATAGAAATATTAATATAATAATAAAAAATAAAAATATATGAATTAAATTTATATAAAATAGTATTCAGATTTTTTTAAACTAATTTTTAATAAAAATAAGATAAAAAGACTTTATTAGCTTATTTGACAATCAAAATAATCAATCCCCAATTATTATTTTATTAATACTAATACTATAATAGTGATTAACTAATGTTTTAATTAATTTAAATTAGAGATAGTTATATATAAATTATAAATTAATTAATGGAAATGTAAGAGATGATTTCAATAATTCTTTAATAACTTATTAAAATATTAATCATTTAAGAAGGAATTAAAATGAAAATAAAAGGATTAGTAACTTCCGGATCACAAAAAGGCAGTTATTTTATGTCTCAGGAAATATATGTCCATCAATTTCAAGAAAAGCTAGGATACCGACCATTTGAAGGTACTTTCAACATTCTTATTGAAAAAGAAGATCTGGAAAATGTTCATGAAATTCGTGAAAAAAACGCGGAAATTGTAAATGGTGAAGGAGACTTTGGAGATGTTGAATTCATCAAAGCAACTCTTCAAGACCAATTAGAAGGTGCTGTGATTTTTCCGGTAAAAACCCATCACCCCCAAGAATTTTTGGAGTTTATTACATCTGAAAATGTTAGAGAAACTCTCAATGTGCGAGATGGAGATTCTGTGACAATATCAATAGATTAATCTTTGTTTTGGCGGTTAATATCATAATTTAAAAAATAGGATTTATAACTGATTAAATAAAAGAATTCGGTTTAATATACACGGTTCATTTAAATAGCAAATAAAAATATTTAAATTAAATAATTCATTCAAAAGTCGTGATTACATGATTCAAAAAGCTTTAGAAGCACTAAAAAACGGAGAAATAGTCCTGGTATTTGATGCCGACAATCGAGAAAGAGAAACAGACATGATAGTGGCCGCGGAGTTTATGACCCCTCAGCATATGACCACTATCAGAAATGATGCTGGAGGCCTATTCTGCGTACCATTATCCTCAGAAAACTCTGATAAACTAGGAATTCCATTTATGACAGATATAATGGAAGAGGCTGGAGATAAATACCCTGTGCTAAATGAATTATCCCCTAATGACATACCCTATGACGAAAAATCTGCTTTTTCAATTACCCTCAACCATAGGGAGACTTTTACAGGAATAACTGATAATGATCGGGCATTCACTATGAAAGAGCTGGCTTTACTTTGTAAAAATGGTAAACAAGAAGATTTAGGAAAATTGTTCCGGGCCCCTGGTCATGTGACCCTTTTACGGGCTGCTAAAGGCCATGTTCTTAAAAGAAAAGGTCACACCGAAATGAGTATCGCCCTTATGGAAATGGCCGGCCTCACTGAAGTGGCAGTATGCTGTGAAATGATGGATGACGTTTCTGGAGGTTCCCTAAATACTGAAGATGCTAGAAAATATGCAGAAGAACATGGACTTGTTTTCTTAAATGGTGCTGACCTCATTGCGGCATATAAAGAATATGCAAATAAATAATAGAATCACCATCTATAATAAAAAAGTACACACAGAATCTACAGAATAATTAATTGGGAGAAATAAATCTCATTTAAATTTTATTTTAAATTAATTTTTATTAAACATTTTAATAATTTTGTTCCCATCATATGTTTATTCAGGTTTATTTTTAAATTCATTTTATTTTTAAAGGATTTAGTAATGTTCCATGCTTTAAAATAATTATTAAAAAATCAGTAAACTATTTATCAATGATTATAATTTATATGTACAATTATCAATATTATTAACTAATAAATTGTATAATTATTGTTTAAAAGTATAGTAATAAAAAATTACAATTAATACATATTACAGGTTTTTACAGCATTTAATAAGATATTAAGCTGCTAATATCTAATTACCGGACTAAGTAGTTTTATTGATGGAGGCAATTTTATGGAGAGAATTAGTATTGGAATTGATAAATTAGATGATGTACTAGGTGGATTTCCGGTGGGAAGATCCATGTTAATAACCGGAGATGCTGGATGTGGAAAAACTATCTTCGGTCTTCGATTTGCAAAAACTAGTTGTGAAGAAGGATATGCTACGGCTTATATAACTGCAGAAGAAGATTCATATGATTTGCATGTTCAAGCCAATACATTTGGATGGAATACCCAAGAACTAGAAGAGCAGGGATTATTAACCTTTATTGAGCTTACTGGTATTAGGGCCCGGATCACTGAGGCAGAAATCAATATGGATATGGATCCTATGAAAGGGAATTTCACTAAAATCCTTCATGACATACCTCCTGAAACTGAAGTGGTAATTATTGATAGTTTAGGAGGATATACAGCCAAATTAACCCCATATGACTTTAGAAATCAGTTTGATTTGCTTGTTTACGAATTAAAGCAACGGGGAATTACATCGGTACTTATTTTAGATAGTGCTACTTCTAGTGAATTCAATGAACTAGCATTATTCTCGGTTTATGGTGCTATAAAATTAGTGCGAAGGGAAAATCCATATACTGGCCGTCGGGAAAGAGTTATGGATATTATAAAAATGAGAAGTACCAAAACTCCCACTCAGTTTTTAACTTATGATATTGGAGCAAATGGGATAGAAATAGAAAATGGAGAAGAATACTTAGATGATGAATCAAAAGAAAATTACGAAATTTAATTAACTAATCTCCCTGAATACTCTTTTTAAAATTCCATTTCTTTTTATTAATTTTAAAGTAGAATTAAAAATAAAATAATTTAATTAAAAATAGTTATAGTGAGTTAAAATCCATTTCAATTTTTTTTATAGATTTATATCCATTAAAATATGGTTTTTTGGCCAAAGAAAATATATTATCCAAATCCAGATTTTCTTCAACAGTTTTTAGGGCCATTAAGCAAAATTCCTCTAATTTTATTTCCACTTCAGGTGTGCCTCCCCTTTTACTTAATTTTACTTTAGGAACTTCTCCTATCATTTCCAGACCATTACCATTTTTAAATATCTGAGAAGCTTTCTGGAAAATTTGGGAATCATAAACCCTATTAAAAATAACTCCTGGAACCTTAATGCCCATTTTTATCAACATGTCCCTGTGTGAGGCCAAATCCAGGGCAGCAGTTTCAATACCACCTTTGCTGCATCCTGAAACTAGTATAATTGGAATATCCGCTGCAAGAGCAATTTCTGAAGAAGAATATGGAACTTTTTCATTTAAAAGACCAGTGAAAACACTCATTACTCCCTCAATGATTACTAAATCATAATTAAATGATTTTAAACTTTTTAAAACATCTTCCAGGCCCATCCAACCTAAATGTCCAATTTTAATAGAAGAATGATATTCCATTTTTTCTTTAGTAAGATAAAGTGATGGGACAATGTCTCTAACATCTGGACCAACCTTTAAAACGCCTACTTTAAGGCCTTTTCTACGAAAAGCGCCGGCAAGGCCCGTTACTAGGAATGTTTTTCCAGAATCAGATCCAGTACTTCCCACCATGATTATTGGGGGCAATCCATAAGAAATAGATCCTATATCTTGTCCAGAGTTAATTTTTTCTTTTTTAGCCACAGATAGGCTTGTTTCAATGCCCAATTGACCTTTAATCTTCTCAACCAGGATTTTATTGTCTTCAGCTATTTGCAGTCGATCGTTATCATCAGCACCCATGAATTTTAAAATATTTTCAACTAAAAGAGAGTTATTATCTAGGCATCCATGGATCATGGTCCCTACCACATTTCCCTCAGCATTAGTAACCCCTGCTAAAACCTCTCGAGTGTCATCAGTATAATTAACACGTTTAATTTTAGAATAAAGTATAGGTTTTGCATTATCCGAATCGTTTTCTGTTAGATGACCATAGGTATGGCAGTGAAATCCATTGATGGTTTTTCCCACCAGACCTTTAGTTAAAAACGATTCAGAAGTTATTTTAGCCTCCACCCGATCGTTACTTATCATGGGGGAAAATGAAACATCAAGAAGGCCCAGACCTTCTTTTTCAATAGGACAAGGCGATTTACGTCCAATATCTGTTTTTAGAGCCAATGACTGAAATCCAGAACATATCCCCAGCACGAACTTTCCATTGTGGGCCATGGTATTTATTTCAGAGGCCAATTCAGGAGTCATACTTTCCGACTCTACTATACTTCCCCCCGGAATTATAATACCATCTAAAACTTCATGAGCTTTTTTACCATCAACTAAACCATTATTTTTAACCAAATGGGTGGGAAGATTTCCAAAGTTTTCAAAAGCAGGAACTGCACCTTTAACATTTACCAGACCTATTTTCATTATTGCTCCCAAATGTTTTAATTGATTTTATTAACCTTAAAAAAAAATTTAATGAAAATATTAAAAATTAATTTCAAATTAGATGATTTGCAAAAACATCAAGGCGCTTTTTCCAATGCAGCCATGGCCTGAACAATTTTAGCATCATCTAATGGCTTGGCCTGGAATTGTAGGCCAACTGGAATTCCCTTAACTTCACCTGCTTTCATGCTGGAGGCAGGAATACCAGCCAAATTAGCAATTACAGTTAAAACATCGTAAGCATACATTTCCATAGGTTCTAAAGTTTCACCAAGCTTATGTGGCAATTTAGGAACCGTAGGTCCCGCTATCATATCCACCCCATTAAGGAGTTTAGTGATTTCTTTTCTTATGAGTGAACGTGCCTGAAGGGCTTTTTTATAATATTTCCCTGAAAACTCCTGCTGGCTGATGTAAGATCCCATATGTATCCTACGGAGAACTTCATCGCCACAAACTTCTTCTATTTGATGGCCGTATTTTCGCCCGTCATATTTTCGGGTAGCTGAGAAAAACTCCACATAGTTTATGAGATAGTAAGTTGGCAGGCATAAATCAATATAATCGAAGCTTAATTCAACTACTTCTGCTCCCATCTCACCCATTTTATCAATGGAATCTTCAATTATATTCACAATATGATCGTCAGTGACTTCCTGGAACTGTTTCACCACTCCCACTTTCAGTCCATTTAAGGCTTCTTCTGGATTTTCATCTAAAAGTGCACTGAAGTTAGGAACTTTCCAATCAATGGATGTGCATTCATTAGGGTCATTTCCCGCAATAGTATCCAGCATCATAGCAATTCCTGAAGTATCCGCCGCTAAAGGCCCAATTTGATCCAGACTCATAGATAAATCCAGCAAACCCTGCCTGGAAACGGCCCCATAGGTTGGTTTAAATCCCATTACTCCACAGTGGGATGCAGGATTACGGATGGATCCTCCAGTATCTGATCCTAAGGCAATATCACACATCTCAGCAGCAATGGCAGCCGCGCTTCCTCCACTGGATCCGCCAGATATATGTCCTGGTGCAGCAGGATTATCAGTAGAGCCATGGAAAGAAGTTTCCGTGGAACTTCCCGCAGCAAATTCATCCATGTTAGTCATTCCAATGATTATACCATCTTCTTCTTTAATCCGCTGAATTACCGTGGCATCATAACTACCCATATAATTTTCCAGAGTCTTGGATGCTGCAGAAATGGTGAAATCCTTAACATTAATGTTGCTTTTAATACCAATAACCATACCGGCCAATTTTCCAACTTTTTCCCCATTTTTTATCCGGGCGTCAATTTCATTGGCTTTTTCTAATGCATTTTCATGATTTATTTGCACAAAAGCATTAATATTCGAGTTTTTACTTGAGATAACTTGATTAAATTTCTCCAGACTATCCAGAGCCGTGATTTCTTGATTTCTGATTGCCTTAGATTTTTCAAGGAGGTTCATGATAACACCAAAATTTTAATTATTTTATATTATTAACAACGGATTATGCTCTAAATTAGCTATAAGATTTAATTCGTGTAGGTATACTAATGTGATTACTAGTGAAATAATACAATTTACGAATTCTTTTAATTAATTAGTTTAATTTTTAATAAATTTTTTTAAACTTAAAGGAAATTTTTGTACTAATCTTAATTAATTCTTTTATAAATTATAATTAATTGAATATAAAAATAAAGTTATGAAGATATACTTATAAAAAGGTTATATCATACACTATTGTAGAAGCATAATATTAACCTGAAAAATTTTAAACTAATAACATTTTAAGCAATTATAGGAATAATAATTAAAGTTTCTAATTGATATTAAATATTTAAATTAACTTATAGAAGATATAAAATTAAATAGCTTCTATTTTAAAGGTAATTATAAGATGACCGCCAATAGAAATCTTTTTTTAAGGATATTTATCGTCCTTTTATTTTTATTACCCCTCCTATTTGCCCAACAATTCTATATTCATTTTTACGCTTATTTATCCAGCAACGTAATTACCGAAGTAGTTACTAAACAATGGTTAGTGGTTTTATTTTTCATTATTTTATTTATGGCATTTTTAATTCCCCTTTCATATCGTAGGAAAGCAGGATGGTTAGAATATGGTTTGGTAGCTGCATTTTTCGTTTCTCTTTTTGTAGAAATGTATGGCATTCCCCTGACTATTCTTCTGGCATCTAAATACTTTTTCGTGCCGGGGACACAGCTACCCCCTAATATTTTAAGTATTTCATTTATGGGAGTTGGATTAGGATTGGATATGGCCATGGTTTATGGTTCAATTCTAATTTTAATTGGAACAGGACTAATTATCCTAGGATGGGTTACCCTTTATAAAAATAGTAAGAAAGAAGGACTGGTAACCAGTGGAATTTATAAATACAGTCGCCATCCCCAATATTTAGGCTTTATTTTCATAATTTTAGGATGGTTCTTTGGATGGCCCACTACACTCACCCTGATATTTGCACCCATACTCATTTACAAGTATTTAGATGTCTGCCGCAAGGAAGAAGTTGAAGTTTCTAAAGAACATCCAGAATACAATGATTATAAGTTGAAAGTTCCTTTTATGATTTAAATTTCTTAATTAAAACTAATTAAGTCAAAAACTTCATATTCAATTTATTCACTAAATAAGAAATAATATACACATATAGTAAACTTTAAATTATGGCAAAACAATATGCTTGCACACCAAACGAATTAAAATTTCATTTGTATACATTGTCATAGTCCCGAATTATGAATTTAAAACTTTAGAAGTTCTAAGTACTTTTTAAACCCTGAAAAACTTGAATATGAAAATTATATAAATTTTTGCCTCAAAAGAAAGATGTTTATCTAAAAAAACTTAAATTACCATTAATAATCCTTTAAATAATTCTTTTAATAATTCTTTTAATAATCCTTTAAATAATCCTTTAA
>DAWK01000128.1 GCA_002509745.1 Methanobacteriaceae archaeon UBA349
AAATCGGGAAAAAAGCAGAACAACAATCTTTTTCTAAATATGGATTGGAATACGTAGTAGATACATATTTCCCTGAAAAATTGGAGCAGCTGGAATAACCCAGGATTACTTAATTATTTTAGGCCTTAAAAAGGCCTAAATTTTTCTTTTTTAAAATCTTTTAAAATCATTTTTAGTTTTAAATCGATTAACAAACTTCAGGAAATATAAAATTAAAGTAAAATACAATTTTAGCTTAAAAATAAAAAATTAAACCCAAAGATTGGGTCTTTTTATTAAGCTAATTCGTTTTTTTGAGGACGTATTTGAATAAATCTCTTTATTTCCCCAACCAAAAACTTATTTTAGAAAAATTATTGTATTCAATTTTTAATATCCACTCCATAAATGATTGTAAAAATAAATAAAAATACTGATAATCATTCCCTTGGTTTTTTTATTTTTTCTTATGTATTGAAATTTAAATTAAGAGTATTTAATGTAAGAAAAAAAATTAAAAAAGTTTATAAAAGTTGCTATATAAGATAATCTTATAAAAACTTAGAATCCGGCAAAGATATGTGTATTTTAAAAACAATACCAATTTATATTGATGATGTAAAGTCCTTTAAATTCAATAAGATTCTGAAATATAATATATCTTCATGATTTGTTTCAATTAAATAATGCTTAAAATTAATTTTCTTATATGGGAGGTCAATTAAATGAAATCTATAGTAGTAAATGGATATGGAACCATAGGAAAAAGAGTTGCTGATGCAGTTTCTGCTCAGGATGACATGAAAATTGTGGGAGTGTCTAAAACTAAGCCCGATTTTGAGGCCAGAATGGCTGTAGAAAAAGGATATGATCTTTACATTAGTATTCCCGAAAGGGAAAAATTATTCCATGAAGCAGGAATCGAAATAAGTGGAACTGTAGATGAAATGCTGGATGACGCAGAACTAGTTGTAGACTGTACACCCGGTGGTATTGGCGCCAAAAATCTAGAAAAATACAAAGAAATAGGATTAAAAGCAATCTTTCAGGGTGGAGAAAAACATGATACCATTGGATTATCCTTCAATTCATTTGCCAACTACGACGATTCATTTGGTGAAGACTACACCAGAGTAGTTTCTTGTAACACTACGGGACTCACCCGAACTTTAAAACCAATCCATGACCTCTGTGGAATTAAAAAGGTTAGAGCAGTAATGGTGCGCCGTGGAGGAGATCCCTCCCAGATTAATAAAGGACCAATAAACGCAATAGTTCCTAATCCCCCAACAGTACCATCTCACCACGGGCCTGATCTTAAAACCGTGATGTATGGTGTTAATATTAATACTGTAGCCTTACTGGTACCTACCACCTTAATGCACCAGCACAATCTCATGGTAGAATTAGAAAACCCCGTAGAAGTTGAAGAAATCACTGCAAAACTGGATGCCACTCCACGCGTACTTTTAGTTAAAGCCGGTGAAGGTATTGGGTCCACTGCCGAAATAATGGAATATGCCAAAGAATTAGGGCGATCCAGAAACGATTTATTTGAAATTCCTGTCTGGCAAGAGTCCCTGAATGTTGTTGACGGAGAATTATATTACATGCAGGCCGTACATCAGGAATCAGATGTTGTTCCAGAAAATGTAGATGCGATACGGGCTATGCTGGAAATGGAAGAAGATAACAATAAATCTATTGAAAAAACAAATAAAGCTATGGGTATTTTATAATTACCCATTGATTTTTATTTTTATAATCCCATGCATTAATTATTAATTATAACATTTAATCTAATGGTTAAAAGAAAGTGATTTTACCCATCAGAGTTAAATATTGAAGAATTTTTATCTTCCTTATGATTACCTATTATTTAGAAACTATTAATTTTTAGTTTGGATTTAAAGAATTTCATAAATTTGGATTGATTTCATTTAAGTTTTTATATCCACAATTCGGACATTTTATTTTTATACAATTGAGGTATAACATCCTGCACATGTTTCCGATTTAATTTTTTCATCAAAAGAATGCCCACAAATTTTACATATCATATTACCACCACAAGATTCTATTTTTTCATCAACAATTTCCAGCTCTGAATTTAATTAAGTTTCAAATTTTATTGAATTCAATGAAATGTTTATTAATTTCACTGATAAAGAAAAAATAATTTAAGGAATAATTTATTTATTGTAACAAAAATTAAATTTATGCCTACCTAAACTTTCATTAAGTTAAGTGGATTATCATATTTAAAATTTTAGGTTTGCCTAAAAATTATTTAAGCTAACAAAAAAAATTGAGAAATACTTATAAAAAGTATCATCAAAATAAAGTCCTATAATAAAATTAGTTTTATTTATAAATGAATTATTCCAAAAGAATATATGTATTTAAGACTATAATGATTCTATTAGAGTTCAATAATTAATTTCATAATAACAAAATAAATTTTTAGAATTATTTTTATCAATTTTTTTTAAATTTAAGGTGATGCCGTGAAATTTAATAATATAGTTTATGACGCACATATAACAGAAAGTAAGTTACCAATTTCATCTAATGATCCTGAAAAAGAAGCTAAAGTGGTTGTTTTACAACCAATAGGTTATCCCTTCATCTGTAATTTAGTAGAAACTCCTAAAATAGAGGTATTCGATAAAGAATTGTTTGAATTATATGCTCAGGAACAATGGGAAGGATTTACGGCCAAAGAAGGGTCTTATTTGTTTGATCAGAAGTTACTTCCAGATTATGCATTTAAAGTAATAAAAGCCCATCCTAATGATTCAAAAATTACATCAAACACATCAATACTCCTAGTTGAAATTACTAAAGAATCAGATGACTTTCAGAAGATAGAAACTAGTTTAAAAATTGAAGATGTCGTTGGCCAGGAACAGGCAAAAATAAAATGTAAAATCATAATGAAATACCTCCAGG
>DAWK01000008.1 GCA_002509745.1 Methanobacteriaceae archaeon UBA349
TAAATTAAATTTTCTAGATGTTTGATATTTTCATTTTTATCTATAGATTCTTTTGACAAAAGCTTTTTAAATAAAATTAAATTATCATTAACATTATTTGAATCTAAATCATGTTCATATATACCGCAAAACGTTCTATTACGACTTAAAATAAAAATCCATTTCTTACCATCAGTAAGCACACCTACATTACCATCTCCTTTAATAGTAAAATTTTTAACATATTCATAATTATCATTCTTTAAATCAAAACCCATTTTTTTAATTTCTAAAGCTACTGCAGGCTTTTTTTTAACCTTTAAAAGATAATCTGGTTGAAATCTCTTTTTTCTATATTTGATTAAAGGATTAAAAATAAAATCATTGTTATCTTTAATATCCCATCCTAAAGAACAAATTAAAGGTAATATTAAGCTTTGTTTAACTGCAGCTTCATTATAACATTGATAGTGGTTATGGTTGATTTTTTTTATTCTATTAAGAATTTCTCTAAATTCAGGTCGTGTATGAATAGACTTCTTTTTCTTAGTAGTTTTTTTCCAGAAGAATTTTATAAGCTCAGAAGTGCCCTTTTTAGGATTTTCAAATAAATCAACTTCAATATGATCCACTTTTTTTACTAGGCCTTTTCCATAGTTCCAATAATGAAAATCGTAAAGAATCCAGTTTTTACCATTTGTTAAGGCCCCACTTGTGATTCCTTGCCTAATACAATAATTAACTAATTGTTTTTTGTATTTTTGTAAATTAATATCTTCAGATAGTTTTTTGGCTTCAATAAAGATTCTATTATCTTCATAATCTTCCAGAGCATAGTCCACTTCTTTACCATCAGCATGATGTTCTGGAAATACTTGTTTAAGATTCCAAGTATTCCAACCTAATCTTCTTAAAATTGGTAAAATGAGTAGATATTTAGTTTCTTCTTCATTGAGAATTCTAGATTCTAATTTTTTAGAATCATTAATAAAACTGATTAATTCTTTTTTTAGAGAAGTGGAATAACCTTCAGAATCTGCACCTAAGCAAGGATTTTGTTTTTTAACTGAAAATAAATCTGTATTTTTTTTTACTATTAAATTAATAAAATCGCTGAATTCTTTTTCGGTTACATGATAGTAACCTTCATGGAATTTAGTCCGTCCTGTGAGTTTGATACCAACATTTTTTGCATCGGTTAGTGAAACTGGTTCTTTTATTTCAACTTTTTTATGAAGAGTAGTGTTATACTGGTCTTTTTGTAAGTGTTTTGATTTTTTAACTTGAAAAATAAAAGAAAATTTATTGTGAGGACTCTGCTGGTAGACTAATACTAAATCCCCTCTTTTGCTTAGTTTATTAGCATGGAATTCAATATCATCTTCATGATATATTTTTGTCCACTGAGGGTCAGTAGTTGTTACTAAAAGCCATTTTTTCATAAAAAACCACTAATTATATTTTTTTAAAGTTTTCATTCAATTGTTAGGGTTTCAATTGAGTATATATAAATTTCCATATATCCCTGATGCAAATGTATATTATTATATATATTCAATCTTTAATTTATATTATCATTTAACTAGATATAATTACTTTAAAATATAATATAAGTTAAATTAAATTAAGTTTAGGACAAATAAGTAATATTAACATTTTATTAAGTAATAAATATTATTTCGGTGATTCAAGGGGAGTTAAAATGAATTTAAAAGACGCTATAAATTATATGAAAGAGGGAGTAAAACGATACCGAGTTATAATCATAAATCAAGATAATTCTGCTAAATATTATGATGAATGCAAAGAATTGAATATTAAACCTATAAATTTATCTTTAAAATTATCTGAACTTTTATCCGGACTTTCAGAAGAAGAAAAAGCCCAGGAAGCTAGGGATATTTTAGAAAATTATTTGGAATCTTTAAATGATGATATTATAGCTCTTGATAATGTAGATTATATATTTTCACCAGAAGTGGGCAATTTAAACCCAGTTCATAATTTAAATTATTATTCTAGAAACAATCAAATTATTATTTTATTCTTAAAAGCTAGAAAAATTGGTGATGAGTTGATTTATTCAGAAGAAGGACTTCCGGATAATAATCGAATGGATATCTCTGAAAATAAGTGTGTATTGGGGTGGGACAATTAAAATTAAAGAACTTTTTGATTTTGAAGATATTCAACAAGTAATTCAAATTGGTAAAATTAAAGATGAAGAGGAAATAGTAAAAAAATTTGTAATATCTCCTAACCTTGAAGAAGATTTGTTATATTTTATGGAATATCTCACAGGTAATAAGCCCGAAGATAATATTTCTTTAAATGTTATTGGAAACTATGGTACTGGTAAATCTCATCTTTTAGCCTTTGTATCATTAATCTTATCTAAGCCAGAATTGACTAAATACATACAAAATGATAAGATAAGAAATGCTTTTGTAAACCTAAAAAAAGAATTCATGGTTGTAAAATATGAGCTTCCTCCTGTTCAAACTAAATCATTAGCATCCATATTTTTTTATAGGGTAAAAAAGCAACTTAAAGAAAATTATGATATTGAAATAAGATCTATTGATCTTGAAAAAGATCCTAAAGATCCCAAAGAGTTGGTTGAAGAAATTTTACTACAAATAAAAGAAAAATATCCGACCAAAGGATTAATCGTTATTTTTGACGAGTTTTCTGACTTTATTAAAGGAAAACACGCAGCTGATCAAAACCATGATTTACAATTCACCAGACAACTTGCTGAAAGTTCTGCAAATCAAGATTTTATTTTAATGCTATCCATGCAGGAGCACATTTTCAGTAATCCGGAGTATATGGATAAGGCCGAATTAATAAAGAAAATCGAAAAAAGATTTTTGAAGATTAACATTACTAGTGAGAATATCGAAGATATCATAGCCAAAAGGATAGTTAGTAAAAATCAGAATCAAATTCAGGAACTTAAAAAGTTATTTGATGGATTAAAAGACAGGTTTGATAATATTGCAGTTGAAGAAGATAGATATATTGATTTATTCCCGGTACATCCTTACTTAATTGAAATATTCTCTAAACTAACCTTCTTTGAAAATAGATCTATTCTACAATTTATTTCATATCAAATTAAAAAAATGATGGATCAGGAATTTCCAGCATTCATTACCTATGATTTGATTTATGATGAAATGATTGAATCAGAACTTACTGTAAAGAATCATCCGGATGTAAAACCTGTTGTGAATATCGTAGATTCTCTAAATAATAATATAATAAGTAGACTGGATTCAAAATACCGTGAAAGAGCTAAACGTCTTGTAAAAAGTTTGGCCATAAAAAGCCTTATTACTCCTCCAAATAAAGATGGTGAGAAAAAGGGAGGCGATACTCCTGAAAAATTCGCGGAAAATCTATTCATTATACCTAAAAGCAAGATTATTGAACCATCAGCAGATGTTAGCACTATTTTAAACATGATGATTCAGCGTTCTGAAGGCGGACTTATTAATAAAGATGAAAAAAAGGACATTTACTTTATTAATCTAGATGGAACTCCTGACTATGAACAAGTCATTAATAATAAAGCTTCAACTATGGATGATCTGCAACATATCAATGAAAAATTTGTAGAGAACTTTTTACTTGAAGAATTAGGCTTTGAAGTTGAAAAAGGATTATCTTACTGGGATATCTCTAAAAAATATATTATTGACGATTCGGTGATCTGGAAAGATCGAAATTCTTTCCGTGAAGGAATTTTAGCTTTAAATATAGGTTATAAATTAAAATTTGAAAATGAAGGTGATTATTTAACCACAATTAAGGGCTATGGTTCGTTTAATATCAATGAAACTCATCCCAAACACGTGATTATCAAGCCGAATTACGATGATGATTTAGCATGGAGTATTAAACGCCTGTCGGCGGTGGAAGCACTACTCAAAACCCGTACATATCCTGATGTAATGAAAAATAAAAAACGAACCATAATTGATGAGGAGCTAAAGAAACACTTTAGAAATGCATTTTTAAATTCTTTAATCACTTATCAAAGTAATGATTATAGCTTGGATGAATTAGGTATATTCTCTGATATAAATGCTGAAATCTTCTCACAAATTAAGGAAAAATTATTAGGTGAGGATCTAACCCAAGAATATCCAGATTATCCTAGATTTAAGTCAAAAATATCTGCTGAAAACATAAAAGGAACCGTAGAAAGTGTTATTCGGGATATATCTCAAAAAGAGGGTGTAGTTAAAGATTTACTTAGTCAATCAACTAATTTACTTATTCCACTGGGATTATACAAAAATGGAATGTTAGATGTCAATGAAAGTCAATATGCTCGCAAAATATTAGATGCTATTCAGGACAGCTCTAAAAATGTGGCCATTGAGGAAATAATTAGTGAATTTGTAAAAAAACCTCACGGATTACAAAAAGAGGTTGTTTATCTCATAATTGCAGTATTACTGCGAAATGGGGATTTAATGTTAAGTTCTAAGCATGGAAAATCTTATTCCTCAGCAGAATTTAGTGATTTATTTAAATCTGGCTTAAAGGCCTTTGATGAAATTAAATATATTAAGAAAGAAGGTGACATTCCACCTGAAACACATCAACTATTTGATGCTTTAGATTTGGATAGAAGTTTATTACAGATATCAAAAAATAGACCTATAGCTTTTAGAAATTATATGGATAGAATAGAAGAAATTGAAAGAAATATTCGGAATATATCCATAGATTTTGAGGATATTAAACAATCTATGGAAATTGGATTGCCTTTGAATGATATTGAAAGACAGATTAAATCAATTGAAGAGGTTAATTTTGAAAGTTTAAAATTAAACAATATTAATGGATTTAATAATTTGGATCTTTCAACTGAACGTTTAAAGGATATTGAAAATGCCTATGAATTGACTGCAAAGATTAAATCATTGTTTGATGATTGCAATGAATTTATTTTGCCTGGCATGAAGTACATGAAAAATGCCATGGAATGGATAGATAATGATTATTTCAAAGCAACTGATAAAAATGAATTAAATGGAATATATGATAATTCTCATGAAATTATTGGTAATATAAGGAAACTATTAAAAGAAGATGAACGTAAACCTTTAAAAGGCAAGATTGAACTCTTTAAAGAGAAATATAAAGAAATATACTATCACACTCATAAAGAAATGGTAGGTGAGGGTGTAGACTGGCAATCACTAATTGATCTGGAAAATTCATCAGTTTATAAAAAATTAAACACTCTTAAAGATGTGAATTCTATTAATGCCACTCATTTCAGAGAAATACAACTTCACATAAAGAATTTGAAGGATATTAGGTGTGCTGATTTTCGAGTAGACGAATTAGAAACTTCATATCATTGCCATTGTATGTTCCCTATGGGCCACTATGATTCTAATATAGATCAAAAGATTGAGAACCTATGGGAAGAAACATCTAAATTAGAAAAATCATGGGAAACTCAGATATTAGATAATATAAAAGAAAATCAGGATAATATAAATCAATTAGGAGAAGAAGAAACTCCATTGATTAATAAAATCATCTCTAAAAACAAAATATCCAATGATGTCGATTATGAAACAGTTTTAGCAATCAA
The DNA here is from genome assembly GCA_002509745.1 of Methanobacteriaceae archaeon UBA349. Lineage (GTDB taxonomy): Archaea > Methanobacteriota > Methanobacteria > Methanobacteriales > Methanobacteriaceae > UBA349. The sequence continues at coordinate 5,603 of DAWK01000008.1, forward strand.
TAGTCTTTTAGAGGATATTGAGATTGAGGACATTGATTTAGATGATTTATATTCTCTTTTAACCTCTGATAAAGATACTCTAAAAGTAGATGAATTCATGAAGAAAGTGGAATCATTTGTTGAGAATAAAATCCGAGCTCATAATGCTAAAAAAGTTCGTGTAAGGATTATAAAGACTTTTGATGATTAACTATTTACCGGGGAATAACAGTGACTCAAAATAAACTAGTGGAAGAAAAGGATGAATTCGTGGAATCCTTGCAGTTGACTACTGAAAAAATCCGAGAAGATCTGGAGAAAATGAAAGTTTTGGAAGGGTTTCCTATTGGTGATATTGAAGATATTTTAGAGCTTTCTGATCCTCCATATTACACTACCTATCCTAATCCTTATATTAAGGAGTTTATTGAGTTTTATGGGACTCACTATGATGATGAAACTGATGATTATGATGTAGAGCCATTTGTAGGGGATGTTAGTGAAGGAAAAGATGATGCTGTTTATAATGTTCATTCATATCACACTAAAGTTCCACCTAAAGCAATTATGAATTACATCAATCATTATACAAAAAAAGGAGATATTGTATTTGATGGGTTTTGTGGAAGTGGAATGACAGGAATTGCTTGTCAAATATCCGGGAGAAAAGCTATTCTCTCAGATATATCTCCAATTGCATCATTTATTTCTTATAATTATAATAATCCAGTAAATTTTGAAGTTATTTTAGAAAAAATTGATAAAATTTTCTCAAAAGTATTTGATGAATATGGTTGGGTTTATGAAACTTTTCATACAAATGGAGAAATAGGTACTATAAATTATACTGTTTGGAGTGATATTTATAAATGTCCAAATTGTGGTTTTGATTTTGATTTTTGGAGTGTGGGTGTCGATATTGATAATAAAAAAATTTTAAAAGAGTACTTATGCCCCCATTGTGATTTTGAGCTTTCTAATAAAATAATTGATAGATTAAAAACTGAATATACTGATAATCGAAATCGCAAATTAAATGATGTTAAAAGCTTACCTGTCATGATTGATTATACTGTGAACAAAAAGAAATTTCGTAAAATTCCAGATGAATTAGATCTTGAATTAATAAAAAAGGTGGAAAAATTAGAGATTCCTTATTGGTATCCTACAAATGAAATACCAGAAGGTTATAACACTAACCAGCCAAAAGAATCTCATGGAATTAAATATATGGATCAATTTTACACTAAAAGAAATCTTTTAGTACTTTCATGCATATTTGATCAGATTTTAAAGGAAAAAGATCCTATTTTAAAATTTTTATTCTTTTCATTTTTACATAATCATCCTAACCGAAGAAACAGATGGATTATTGATAGAAATCATCCTAAGGGTACAACTTGTGGCCCCTTAAGTAATACATTTTATTTTCCTAATTTGCAGAGCGAAGTAAACATCTTTAATTCGTTCAAAAAGGCTATAAATAAATTTAAAAAAGTAAAGGATGTATGGTCGAAAAATAAAGCTATGATTTCTAATCAAAGTTCGACATTCTTAAAGAACATCCCTACTGGATCAATTGATTATGTATTTGTGGATCCACCATTTGGTCAAAATATTATGTATTCAGAAATGAACTTGATATGGGAATCCTGGATCAAAGTGTTAACTAATAATAAAAATGAGGCAATAATCAACTCAGTTCAAAATAAAAATATATTTGATTATGGGTTATTAATTTCAGAATGTTTTAAAGAATTTTTCAGGGTACTAAAACCAAATAGGTGGTTAACTGTTGAATTTCATAATTCAAGAATGGATGTTTGGAAATCAATTCAAAAAGCTTTAATTCAATCGGGTTTTGTTATTGCACAAGTTGCAATTTTAGATAAAAAACATGGTACTATTTATCAAGATAGAAAAATAAACTCCGTCAGAAATGATCTTGTAATTAATGCGTATAAACCTTCAAAATCTTTTTTAACAACTTTTCTTAAGAATTTTGGATTAAACATGGAAAAAAAATTCATTAAAATGCATTTAGGTAAACTTCCAATTGAACCTAATATCGAAAGGACTCGTGAAATGCTTTACTCTAGATTAATTGCTCAATATATACAGAATGGTTTTGAGGTTCGTGTGAATGTTTCAGAATTTTATGAAATGCTAAGCGATAAATTTGAAGAAAGAGATGGGTACTGGTTCAATAAAGACCAAACTGAAAAGTATGAGAAAAAATCTAGCTTAAAAAATAAACTAAGCGAAGAAGACCTTAATCAGATGATTTTAGGAATATCTGATGAGAAGAGTGCTCTTATCTGGCTTGCTCAATTTTTACAATATCCCAAAACGTATGATGAAATCTTTATTGAATTTACTAAGAACTTATTAACTTCTATTGATAAAACGCCTGAATTAAAGACAATTCTTGATGAGAATTTTACGACTGAAAGTGGAAAATATACATTACCTTCAGATTTGGAAAGAATTGAGAAAGAAAAAATTAGAGATAAACGATTAATAAAGGAATTCAACGAAATCTTAGAAGAAACTCAAAAATCCAAGAAAAAAATCAAAGAAGTCCGAAAAGAGGCCCTACTCCATGGCCTAATGAAGTTGTACAAGGAAAAAGATGTGGAAAAAATCAAGTTATTGGGTGCAAGACTTGATAGAAAAATCATAGATTCTGATGATGATATTTCAGCTATTATTGATTGGGCTCAGTATAAATAACTAATTTATTTTATCTAGTGTAAAGGGGAAATATACATGGAAATAGGGGAATTTGTAACCAGTAAACTGTATCCTGAAAAGAAAAAAGGAAGAATTGTAGGAATTTCTTGCATTGGTGGTGAAAATTTTTGCGATGTTTATTTTCCCAGCACCAGGGAAGAACTTTCCTTGAAAGAAACGTCTTTATTAAAAATTAGTACATCAACTGATAGAATGAAAGAGCGAGAATATGATCATCCTTTGTTATTCCAGCTTAGAATTCTTTCCGAAAAGATTGAGTCATTAATATTCCAGGATAAAATTATTTCTGCTAATAACTTCAATATTATTCCTTTGCCTCACCAGGTATTGACTGTTAATCATGTATTAGAACAATTCAAACCTCGTTGTTTAATTGCGGATGAGGTAGGTTTAGGAAAAACCATTGAAGCTGCTCTTATATTTGAAGAGTTGAAAATGCGTAAAATGGTTAAAAGAGTGTTAATTATTGCTCCTTCAGGCCTTACTAACCAATGGAAGGATGAATTGCAGACTAAATTCAATGAAGAATTTTTAATCATGAATAGGGATTCATTTATTGGTTTGCAAAATGTTCATGGTGAGAATAATAATGTGTGGGCCCAATATGATCAAGTTATAACTTCTATTGATTTTGTTAAACCAACACCTACTAGGGAACATTTGACCCAGAAAACTAATGAACGAAGGGAATGGCATAATAAGTTCATCACCCAAGACTGCGTAGATTCACAATGGGATATGGTAATCTTTGATGAATCTCACAATTTAAGTAAGAATCTAGATGGTAATGAAACAGCACGATATAAAATTGGAAAAGAAATTTCAGACACTACACCAATATTGCTCCTTTTAACAGCTACTCCTCACCAGGGAGATAGTGAACGGTTCAGGCATTTATTAAGATTGATTGATGAATATAGGTTTTTTGCTGATGGCTCTTTAACCCCTGAAAATGTAAAATCAGTTACGATAAAAAATCATAAGCGTGCCGTAACCGATTTTAATGGAAACCTGATATTTAAATCTCGAATTGTAAGTTTAGTCAAAGTGCCTCGGGATGAAAATGATATTGAGGCCAAATTATATGATCGGGTAAGTGATTATGTTTCAAAATATTATAATTTAGC
>DAWK01000176.1:0-564 GCA_002509745.1 Methanobacteriaceae archaeon UBA349
GATATACTTTCTTTAGTATGGCCTGGTGTTTCTAAAACTTCTAGTTCTAGAGAACCTAAGCTAAATTTGTCTTTATCGAATACAGGGTTTCCATAAGCAAAATCAACTTGTGAACCATGAAGTATTTTGGCCCCAGTAAGTTCTGCCAGCTCCAAAGAACCAATGATGTAATCTTCATTACGATGTGTTTCAAAAACGTATTCTATTTTGAAATTATTGGCCTCTGCCAGATCAATATAAATATCTACATCTCTTCGAGGATCTATTACGCTGGCTTTGCCATGGTCACCTAAAAAATAAGAATTATGGGCAATGCCTGCTGATTTAATCATTTCAAATATCATTTACCCCACCACCGGATTATAATTTAATCGATTATCACTGATTATATTATAGAGTTAAAAGTAATATAATTTTATTAAAATTCTTTTTGAATTAAATTGGATAATGGGGAAATTATTTGAAAATATGCATTTCAAATATTTTATTAATTACTTTATCAATATTTAAGGTAGAAGCTAAATTAATTGAATAGATTTAATCATTATTTGTGGGTTTAAATTA
>DAWK01000176.1:644-11089 GCA_002509745.1 Methanobacteriaceae archaeon UBA349
AATTAAGTTTTAGCTTAGAATAGTGTTTTTTAAATCCATTAAATAATCTATATTGATTGATATCATTTTAATATAAATCGGGGTAATAAAATGGGCTATGCAATTGAAACTAATAAAATCAGTAAAAAATATGATAGTTTCACGGCCGTAGATTCTATTGATCTTAAAGTACCTAGAAATAGCATATATGGTGTTTTAGGACCTAATGGGGCGGGCAAGACTACATTAATTTCTATGCTGTGTACTATACTGCGTCCTACTGGTGGTTCGGCAATGGTAAATGGTTATGATATTGAAAAACAGGCCAAGCAAGTTAGAGCATCCATTGGAATTGTATTTCAATCAAGAGCACTGGATGATATTTTAACAGGTAGGGAACATCTGGAAATGCATGCTGCATTATATGGGGTTCCTAAAGACATTCGACAGGAAAGGTTGGATGAAGTCCTGGATTTAATAGCACTGGGTAAAAAAGCAGATGAATATGTGAAAACATATTCTGGAGGAATGAAAAGACGGCTTGAAATTGGCAGGGGCTTAATTCATCACCCTAAAGTTCTTTTTTTAGATGAACCAACCCTAGGCCTTGACCCTCAAACCAGGGAAAGTATATGGGATTATATTTATGATTTAAACCAGAATCATGATATTACAGTCCTCTTAACCACACACTACATGGAAGAGGCAGATAAACTCTGTGATGAGGTGGCTATTATTAATCAGGGTCATATAATCACTTCTGAATCTCCGAAAAATCTAAAAAGGGATCTAAAAGCAGATACTCTTACTATTACTGTAGATTCTCCAGAGGAGTTTGTAGAAAAAGTTAAAACCCTAGGATTCATAAAAGAGGCATTTTCAGTGGATGGTGAGGTCAAATTAATGGTTGAAATGGGAGAAAACCTAATTCCTGCAGTTGTTGGATTTGCCAGCGAACAAGGATTCCCTATTCGGTCTATTGAGCTGGAACATCCCAATTTAGAAGATGTTTTTATTAAATTTACAGGTTCTAAGATTAGTAGTGAGGGGAAATAATGCTATTGGTCCGTTTTAAATTTTATAAATCTAATTTGATGTTTGTAGATTCTCAAATATATTTGGGGGCCTAGTAATGGCAGAAATTGAAGGAATATATACTATATGGCTCAGAGAAACCAAGAGATTTTTCAGATACCGCTCCCGAATTGTGACTTCTGTGGTAACTCCGCTTTTATGGCTAATAATATTTGGAACTGGTTTGGGATCAGCAGTAAGATTTGGTGGGAACATACCTGGTGGGTATCAGGCATTTATTTATCCAGGAATAATTGGCCAAACCATTCTTTTCACATCTATCTTTTCTGGCCTTTCGGTTATTATGGATCGCCAATACGGGTTTTTAAAGGAAATATTGGTTGCTCCCATTTCAAGACCCTCTATTGTATTGGGGAAAGCATTGGGAATCAGCACTGCATCAGTAATTCAAGCGTCTATTTTATTGATTCTTTCTTTCATTGTAGGGGTCGCTATGGATCCTCTGACATTCGTTCTTTGTATTATAATAGCTTTGATAATGTCAGTGGGACTTGGGGGTATGGGCCTGGTTATTGCCGCTTTTACAGATAGTATGGAGGGATTTAACCTTATAATGAGTTTCATTGTTTTACCTATGTTCCTTTTGAGTGGAGCACTGTTTCCCATCACGGGACTGCCCACATGGCTCCAGGCAGCAGTTTATATAAATCCCTTGACTTATGGTGTGGATGCACTGAGAGCCGCTACTTTAGGTGAATCAGCACTTCCTTTAGAAATAAGCATTATTGTAATCACTTTCTTTGCTATATTAATGATTTTAATATCTGCATTAATATTTAGCAAGAAAGAACAAAGCTTGATGTGAGTTTTGTTCTATTTTTTGTTTTTTTAAATAATTAATATGATCAATTATAATAAATAATGATTTAAATAGGCATAATTTATATTTAATTTAAAATTCATTTTTGGAGAATTATACATGAAAAAAGGTCAGGAAACTAGAAATCTTAAAAAAAGAAGCAAAGTAACTTTAAAATATCAAATAATTGCTTATGGAGTAATTATAATTGCTTTAACAGCTTATTTCTATATTTTGTATTTGCTAAATATTTCATCATCAATATGGACATTTTTAGGGGCCATAGTGATCGCAGTTATTGTTTTACCGTTAGTACAAGGATTAATTTATCCTAAGTAAATAATCAAAGTCAATAAGCTTAAAATAAGATTTTTTTTAACATATGTCCAAAATTTATTTTAAGAATTATGAATAGAACTAATCTCAAGAAAACAAATAAAAAATATTAATATAGTTCACTTAATTTTTATCATACTAAACTTTTTAAGGTATTACTGCCCAAATTTTGGTAGGATAACATTTCTAATATTATTGGATATTATTTAATTTAAGGTGAGATCATGGTTAGTGTTACCAAAAAATTTCAAGTGACAATTCCAAAAGATGTAAGAGAAGATTTGAATATTCAATCTGGAGATAAGGTAGTCTTTGTAAAAAATAATAATTGTGAATGGGTAATCATGACAGTTAAGTCCTTGGCTGAAATGATGGTTTGTGATGAAAACTCAAAAAATACAGATTCAGGATCAAGGCAGAGTTTCACAACTCAACTTGTAAAATAATTTGAGGCAATAATATGAAATTAGTTTTAGACACAGATGTGCTGTATAATAAGCAGTTCTTCAACTGGTTATTAAATTCTGATGAAGAAAAGTATTTATCGGCTGTAGTTTATATGGAATACCTTTATAATCAGACTAATATGGGAAATACTCCCTCAATGGTTGATACTATTTTAAATGAGATGAATGTAGTAGTGGTTCCTATTGGAACTGAAGAAGCAAAGATGGTTATTGAAAAATCTTCTAAAGATTTCGTTAAAAATGCAAGGGATTATGTTGTGGGAAGTACTGCTATTTTATTGGATGCCCATTTAGTAACTGATAATTTGGAAAATTTTAAATGGCTGGAAAATGTTTGCACTCCTGCTCAAATTTTAGAGAAATAGAATTCTAAAATTGCTTTTAACTTTTTATTCTTAAAATTTTTTTATTAAAATTATAATCTATAATTTTTCAATATTTCTTTAAGATTTTTAAAAATAAAAAAAAAATCATGAAAGATTCACATTAATAAAAATTTTAATGAATTATAATTATTCAAAAATAAAATCTTAAAACCTTTGATATTTTTACCATTACATGGATACCACATACTTTAAAAAATTCTATTTGAAAGGTAGTTTAAAAATTATTACATGGAACATCTAAGAAAACCACTACTTATCTACAACACTAATCATATCTACTACTAATAGTCAGAATTTTTTCAGTATTTAATTTCACATTTTATTGCAGCGTAATTATTCCAATTTTTATTAGTAATTAGAGTTTTTTTTCTCAATGCCCATCTTTTTCATTTGTGAAAATGATAAATTAATTTTTGAATTTAAAATTATTCGTATTGTGAAAAACTGTTGCTAAAGATTATGGGTTTAATGATTTAAAATTGATTTTTTATGAATTATTATGTTAGTAAATTCAAGGTGGAAATATAATTGAGGAAATTTATAAAATATTATATCTCACCTATTAAAAGTGGAATATTACCTACTAAATAGGCTAATAACGCGAAAAATATCAGATAAGCAATGCCTGATATAAAATGGGCTTTGAATGTGTTGTCATCATCATCATCCCGGCCCCAGTTGGAAACCACATATTGAAATTCGTCTGCAGAATAGAACTTCAGGTGATTTTCGGTGGCGATAATTGAGTGTAATATTTTTACAAAACCTAAAACTGACAAAGCGGCAAATGCTGCGGCCATAATGGGAAATGGGCCACTGTAAGGTGTAATAACGAATGCATATAGTATTAAAAGCCATATAACTGGAAAAATATCTATTAAAAAGAATCCTACGATGAATCTACGTATAAAACGATTTCTTCTCTTTTTATCATTTGAAAAAAATAGTTGAACATCGAATGTTCGGTATTTACGTATTAAATTCATTACAATCATTAAATAAATCCCGAAAAACAGGATTAATGCGTCTTTACCATTTAGTAAACTACCCATTGAACTACTTAAAACCATTATTTTTCACCATTAAAATATTTAAAAAACTTGTAATTATATTATATTTTATCCTTATCAATGAATATTTATTTATTATACTGTTCATTTCACAATTTCAAAAAAATTTGAAATATATTTATACACTCTTATGATATATTTAATTCTTTAATGATATTAAAGTTCTTTAAGAAATTCAATTAAGCTAAACAAAAAAAATTAAATAATTAAATTTAAGAATAGGATCATTTGGGCAGCAGTAAGTATAAAACCGAACAAAAATCCGACCAAAACTTGGGAAACAGTATGGCGATTTAAATATACTCGACTCCACATTACCAAAGGTCCTAATAATCCCAATATGGCGCCAGCCAAACCAAATGCAAAAATTAAACCCGTTGTAGGTCCTGAAATTCCCATGGAATGTATGCTTATCTTCCAGTATCGGGATATGACCATTACTATCATGGTATTGGAAAAATAGCAGAACATTAGTGCGGTACTAATGGGTGGAGCTTGCATCATGAAAAGGGCGATTGTGCCTAAAAAATAGGAAATAATAGCAATTATTAATGGTATTTTCCGATCTTCCTTTTTCAAAAGGTCGCGATGAATATTCTTTCTCTTTAAAAAAACTATTATTACTACGGCGGGCAGTATGCTGGCGAAAAAAACGCTTATGATATCTATTTTAATAAAATCATTGAAATTTAAGTAGTAAAAATTTATAATTGAAAAAACAATCAAGGCCAAAATAGGAGCATTACTAACATCTGAAATTAACTGGGCCTGTTTTTCATATTTTTTATTTTCTTTTAGATCGTTCATAAGTCTCCTCTATTAGAAATACTGGCCAAAATAATTAAAAACAAAATTAAAAACTATTCTATCATTAAAATTCAAAAATAAAAAACTGGGGTTTAGGCCCCTGTTTTGAATTTAAATGTGTATTTTACAGCTAACTTGTGTCCTGCATAGTCTTTAATGGCAGAGGACGGGATGTATACTGTGTAATAACTGTACTTGGTTCTTTTGTAGGTTTGTTTTATGTACAATGTATTTCCGGAAATCCATTTTTTAATGGATACATTTTGTCCACGGCTGTTTTTTACTACAACTTTTGACCAGTTAATACTGGACTTAATGTTTTCACTAAACTTGATGTAGATGGTACTGGTTCTAGAAACACCTTTAGCCGCATTTTTAGGATAAGTTGAAACTACTACTGGTGGTGTAACATCAATCACAGTTCCTGAAACTGTGGCAGTACTGGTTCCTCCGTGGCCGTCATTTATAGTGTATTTGAAACTTTCTGAACCGAAGTATCCTGCATTTGGGGTGTAAGTAATTATATTTCCATTTATTGATACTTTTCCATGTAGGGGTTTGCTGAAAATGGAAACAGTTAGATTATCGCCATCAGGATCCATATCATTTTTAGTGACATCTATCGCAGTGGAAACAGTGTTTAGAGTATTAAATACATCATTTACTGCAATTGGTGGATTATTAACAGTTATAGTTACTGTAGCAGTGCTGGCCTCCCCGTGGCCGTCATTTATGGTGTAGGTAAAACTGTCAGAACCTATAAATCCAGTATTTGGGGTGTAAGTTATGGTTTTATCTGGATTTACATTTATTGTTCCATGTAATGGGTTGCTGGTACCAGTTATGGATAAATTATCGTTATCCATATCACTATCATTTAATAGAACTGGAATGACAACGGAAGTGTTTCCAGGAGTCATTTTTGCATCATTTGCAGCAACTGGAGCATCATTTACTGGAGTAACGGTTATATTAACTACTGCAGTACTGAAACCATTTTTTCCATCGGTAATGGTGTATGAAAAACTATCTAATCCATTGTAATTAGAATATGGTTTGTATAATATGGTTTTATCTGGATTTACAGTCACGGTTCCATGTAATGGTCCAATAATCTTATATATGGTCAAATTATCTCCATTTTGATCAGTATCATTGTTTAATACTGGAATAGTAACATTGGTATCCTCAGCGAGAGTTACAGTATCATTAATTGCAATAGGCTCGTTATTTACCTTAGTGAAGTATATTTGTTCTCCAATGATATTCTTTCCTTTAATAAGATCGCTGGCACTGGATTGATAAACTATAGTTGTTCCGTCATAGCTAATAACTGGATTGAAACTTCCAGCATTTCCACCTTTACCTCCACTTCCAGGACTCATGAGGCCCATTTCATCATTAAGAACATCATAAACGAATATATTTTCTTTTCCATTGGTTATTAGGCCGGGTATTAGGTCTGTGGCCGTGGAGTAGAAGGTTATTATGGTTCCGTCTGCATTTATACTGGGACGTGAACTGTATCCATTTCCTCCATTTCCAGAGGCTCCTTTGGTTATGAGGATTAATCCAGTATAATCATTATAGATGAAAATATTTTCATTAGTGTTGGTTAAAGTCCCGTAGATCATATCTGTGGCAAATGAAGCAAAAACAATGGTGCTCCCATCGGCACTGATGTGGGGATAGTTACTGACACTGTTTCCTCCATTTCCAATGGCCCCATAACTTATTAAATAGTTTATTTCTTCATCCAAGTCATAGAGGTTAATATTTCCATAAGTTACGCTTGTATTGTCTTTTAATTTGCCATGTTCGGAAAAATATGCTATTAATCTACCATTAGCACTGATACTAGGGTATCTATTATTTCCTGCTCCGCTAAAGTCAGCTTCATTACTGATTAATGTGTTATTTCTTTCCCCAGAACTATCTATATAAGTAACAAAAATTTCGTAAGTATTTGTTGCTTTACTCATATTTTTGTAAATATTGTTGGCTTGGGATTCATAGGCTATAACCGTTCCATCGTAATTAATGGATGGATGGCCACAATCCCCATTTACCCCAGCCCCACCTGGCCCTTCGGTAATAAGTTCAGTAATTTCGGAATTTATATTGTAAGTGTAGATGTTGGCGGTGTTATTTATTACGCGTCCCGGTAACAGATCACTGGCACAGGAAGCAAAGGCAATAATAGTTCCATCACCACTTATGGTAGGGCTGTAACTGTCTCGGTTTCCACCATTACCTTTCAGGCCTTTACTAATTAAAATGGTTTTCCCTGAGCTTTTATTATACAGGAATATGTTTTCGTTGTAGGTTGTGGTTTTATTTGGTATGAGATTGGTGGATGTTGATGAATATACAATTAAATTCCCATCAGCACTTGTACTGGGAACTGTACTTTCATGATTTCCTCCACTTGAAATACTGCTATTGGATACTAAAGTAGTATTATATGCATTTGTTGCACTAACTGTTCCAATCAACATGGTTATTGTAAAAATAAGCAGTATTAGTATAGTTAATTTTTTAATCAATATATTTCCCCTCCTATTTTTTATATTAGATATTATTAATTTATTTTTGTGCAAAACAAAAAAAATATATTATTATAATTTATATTGTTTCTATATTTATTATGTATTTATATTAAAATCATATAGAAACTTTTTTAAGTAGAATATTTTGATTAAAATCAAATATTTAAAACGTATAAAATTAGAATTTATTGAATTAAATTAAATTTGAACTATTAATTCTGGTTATTAATTAATTTTAAAAAACGGGTTTGTTTGATATTGGTGAAATAGGGGCATAAACTGATTTTTTCACGATTTTTGATTTTTCACTGCGTAATTTCTTGTATGCTTTATCACCAACCATTTTAAACAAGTGAAAATATATTTTACAATTTTTATCATAAAAAATCAGCATCATAAAATAAATATTTATGTTATAACAATAAATTAAATTGTGAATTTTCAAATTGTCCACTTTCTTTATCATCATATAATATTCAAATATTTACAATGATAAAACCGGACAAGAAACTCTAAAAATTGTAAAAGGAGGTGAAAAATAGTTGATCAAAAAAGAACACAAATTAAAACAAATAACACTTGTCATGGCTTTGATTGCACTGATATTTATATCAATTAGTCCGGTTATGGCTGATTCGCCCGATACCCTGGCTGACAGTCAGTACCCTAAAGCCATGAATGACAACCAGAACACTGGACAGTCCCAGTATGTTGGACCTCAAAACAACAGCACAAAATGGAACTATACTACTGGAGATAACGACAGTCAAATAAATCAGGCACCATCTATAGGTCCCGATGGCACCATATACTTGCCAACTCGATTCAATAATGGTACAAATTATCTAGCTAATTTATATGCATTGAATCCAGATGGAACCAAAAAATGGAATTATACCATTTTAGATGGAATCCTGAATGAGAACTGTTACAATTACTTTGTAGGATCTCCAGCCATTACAGCTGATGGCACCATCTATATTACCGGTGAATTCCATGATAATACCCGAACTTACGGTATGGTATATGCCTTCAATCCTGATGGAACTGTAAAATGGAAATACATCCTCAACGAAGGAGCAGCAGTCTACATGAGCGGATCTCCAGCAGTTTGGACTGATGGAACTATCTACTTCAGCAGCAGCTATTACGAAGGAGGATGGAACGCTAAATTAAACGCGTTAAATCCTGACGGCACTAAAAAATGGGAATATGGTGTTTCCGAAGGACAGTATGGTGATAATGTACCATCTCCCGCTATAGCTCCCGATGGAACTATCTACTTTGTATATCACGTTTGGTCTTATAGTGACAGAACAGTTAACCTATGCGCATTCAATCAGAATGGGAATATAATATGGGTTTACCAATTTAATGGAGGAGTAAGATCACATCCAACAGTCGCCAGTGATGGAACTATCTATTTAGCAAGTGACGACAGCAAATTATACGCAATAAATCCTAATGGAACATTTAAATGGTTATATGCCGCTGAAAAAGGAGATTACTCTTATTTTGCAACAGCCCCTTCAGTATCTAAAGATGGTACTATATATGTCGGAGGTTCTTTCCAAGATAATAATAAGTATTCTGGCATTTTGTATGCAATTAATCAGGATGGAACCCTTAAATGGAGTTTCACCACTGTTCGTGCAGTTGGTATAGATCCAGTAATAGGTGCCGATGGAACCATTTACTTTGGTGATGGTAGTGCCTGTACTACATTCTATGCTTTAAACCCGGATGGAACCATTAAATGGTCATTAGCAGTTAATCCAAGTACTTCCGCAGCCTTATCTAGTGATGGTACCCTATACTTCGGGGTGAACATTGATGGAATCTTTTATCTCTACGCTGTTCAGGGACCAGGAGTTAATCCTGGAAACAATACCAACAACACCAACAATACCTCTGTTAACGCATCAACCACTACATCATATGACACCGTGGGAATGCAAAACACTGGAATGCCATTAACTGGAGTAATACTGGCAATTTTAATGGTTGTAAGTGGATTTATAGGTGTTAGTAAAAAGTAATAATGGGATTTTACATCCCACTCCCAATTTTTTTTTAAATCCCTAAATTATGTAATAAACAGTTCAAAATACCTTAGAACTGCTTGGAAAACTTTAATTTTTAATACAATCAATATATTTCCCTTAAAAAAAGTAAAATGAAAATTATTTTCCATGATAAGCTTGGTCATTAGAGGACAATAGGTGGTAAGAAAGTATATGGAACTTTTAAAAAATCACTCGGATGAGCACGATGATTTTGAAGTAAAGTTTCAATCCTTGTTTTATTGGAAAAGCTTCTGCAACTAATAAATTATATATGATTTATAAATATCTTACTCATAACAGAATATACGTATATTAGTTATTAGACAATTCCCTGAGCCATCATTGCCTTTGCAACTTTAATAAATCCTGCAATATTAGCTCCAACTACATAGTTGCCTTCAAATCCATATTCTTTAGCCATTTTATCAATATTTCTATATATTTCAATCATGTTTCTTTTTAATCTGGAATCAACCTCTTCAAATGACCAGTGCATATTTGAGCTTCTTTGTGCCATTTCTAGTACACTGGTTGTAACTCCTCCAGCATTAGCTGCTTTCCCTGGTAAGAACATTAATCCAGATTTTAAGAATAATTTAGTAGCTTCGGGAGTTGATGGCTTATTTGCTCCTTCTGCAACATATTTAACTCTATTATTAATAAGTTTTATTGCTGAATCTTCATCTAACTCATTTTGAGTAGCACAGGGAAGAGCTATATCGCATTTTATATTCCAAAGACCTTCACTTCCTTCTTTATAGACGGTATCAGGAAAATCATTTAAGTATTCATAGATACATTTTCTTCTTTCTTCTTTGATATGTTTTACAAATGGAATAGATATTCCATTTTCATTATAAATGTAACCTTTTGAGTCAGACATAGCAATAA
>DAWK01000154.1:0-1656 GCA_002509745.1 Methanobacteriaceae archaeon UBA349
TACCGGAAAGTGTTTACTACTTGATAAAACTTCATAGGTAAATCTGTATGAGATCTAACCCATAAAGAAAACATAGGATACATAGCAGTTTCACTGGTTGGCCTTAGAGCCATTTTTTTGTTTAATTCAGTTAAACCACCATGAGTAATCCAGTAAACCTCTTCTTCGAATCCTTTTACATGAATAGCCTCTTTTGCAAGTTCATCTTCAGGAATAAGTAATGGGAATAGAACTTCTTCGTGTTCTTTATCTAAAATATCTTTAAGGATATTTAATGTATACTTTCTTATTTTAAAACCATTAGGAAGCCAAACATTCATTCCTTTGATTGGATAACGGGAGTCTAAAATTTCTGCTTCCTCTAATATATTATGAAACCATTCACTGAAATCTGTCATATTTTCACCGTGATTTGCTGCGATAAAGTTAGTAATAAGTGTTATAATTGATTATAGAGTTTAAATAATAAATATTTATTATAAATTTGATTAAATTAAATCGACCTAATAATATCAATAACAATAATCTACTCCCATATCATTTAAAGATTATTTAAAAAATTCATTTACTTAAAATACTTAAATACTTTAATTTCAATAATCTATTTCTAGAATTTTATTCAGTTTTAAGAAAAACTAATATTTAACTAATTACATTTAATTTCAATTATTAACTAACTTAGTACATTACTTTAATCCTTATTTTAATATTATTCAATCAATCTTATTAATATACGATTTATTATCCTTGTTAATTATTATATTTATAAATTTAATTTCAAAGAATATGAAAGAAAATATGATAAGAATAATACAATAGTTACTTAGATAGATAATAACAACATAAAATTTATATTAAACTTTTTAAGCTTGAAAGTGGCGTAAAAATCCAAAATTATTTTATTAAAGGTGCTTAAAAATATAATCATTATAACAGGTAAGATAACATGGATTCAAAGAAAATACAACTGCCTCGTGAGATACATACCGGTGCAGGAGTAATCAACAAAACGGGCATTATATGCCGTAATTTAAGGTTTGAAGACAATATATTAGTAGTCAGTGGCCCTAAAACACTGAGTATTGGTGGTGAAAAAGCTATTGAGAGTCTTGAAGCCGAAGGATTTAATGTTGAAAATGTAACAATCCATGAAGCTTCAGATAAAGCTGTTAAAAAAGTTCAGAAAAAAATAAACGATGTTGTTGCTGTTTTAGGAGTAGGTGGGGGAAAAGTAATAGATGTAGCAAAAATAGCGTCCACCAATTCCAATATTCATTTTATTAGTGTACCTACGGCAGCATCTCACGACGGAATTGCTTCACCAAGAGCTTCCATACGTAATAGTGGAGGAACTGTTTCTTTAGAAGCAAATTCTCCTTTAGGAGTCATTGCGGATACAGAAATTATTAGTAAAGCCCCTATAAGACTATTAGCTGCAGGATGCGGAGATATAATTTCAAACTATACAGCCATACTTGATTGGAAGCTTGCCAGCCGATTATTAAATGAAGATTACAGTGAATCTGCTTCTGCACTTTCATTAATGACTGCCAAAATGATAATCAAATACTCAGATTCCATTAAAGAAGGCTTAGAAGAGAGCGCACGTATGGTTGTAAAATCATTAATTAGTAGTAGCATTGCCATCAGTATTGC
>DAWK01000154.1:1744-4459 GCA_002509745.1 Methanobacteriaceae archaeon UBA349
GCACCCACCACTGCAGAAGAGTTAGGTATAGATGCAGAATATATCATTGAAGCCCTTACTATGGCACATAGTATTCGGAAAGAAAGATACACAATTCTGGGAGATCGTGGTCTTACCAGAGAAGCAGCAGAAAAGCTGGCCATTAAAACGGAAGTGATTTAATTGATAACCCTCATTGGAAAAAAACTTGCAAAAAAAGGATTAATATTTATGCATTGTGGATCTGCTCCAGAATGCGATGAATGCCGTTTTAAAGGTACCTGTGTTGATTCTCTAGAAGAAGGAAGAATGTATATTATCAAAAATATCAAAGATTCAGAACAGAAATGTAATCTACACGAAGGCCATAAAGTAAAAGTTATAGAAGTTGAAAAGGCCAATATAGAAGCTCTAGTTGATTCAAAAAGAGCTTTTGAAGGATCTATGATCTCAATAAAACATCCTAATTGTGAAGAAGAATGTGAAATCCATGATATGTGTTTCCCAGAAGGATTATACGAAAATGACAAATGTAAAATTGTTAAAACTCTAGGAAAACCTTCCAAAAAATGTGCTAAGGGATATGACCTTAATCGTGTCATTTTGAAATATTAAATTTATTTATTTAATTTAAAGTTAATTAACTAGCTCATTAAAAACAAATTAGTATATTAAATATTATATTCATTCCACACATTATTGTAATTTATTTATTAATTCAAATATTTGCTCAAATTTTTTAATAAGGAGATTTAAAATGAATTTAAAAAAAAATACCGGTTATGAGGCAGCTAAAGAAGTTTTAGATGGGCAGATCGTTGGTTTAGGAACTGGATCAACCACTCATTATTTTATAGAAAAACTAGGAATGAGAATAAAAGAAGAAGATTTGGACATTATGGGAATACCCACATCTTATCAGTCTTTCTTCCTGGCCAAAGACTGCAATATACCAGTAACCACTCTAGAAGAACACGATATAGATCTTGCTGTAGATGGTGCTGATGAAGTAGATCCTGCACTTAATCTAATTAAAGGAGGAGGTGCGGCTCACACACTGGAAAAAATTATCGATTACTCTGCAGATCGGTTTATTGTTATTGTAGATGATTCTAAAATGGTAGAAACCCTTGGAAAATTCCCAGTACCATTAGAAGTTATTCCTACTGCATCTAGAGTCGTTTCTCAAATTCTAGAAGATATGGGAGTGGTTACTTCAATAAGAATGGCTGAGCGAAAAGATGGTCCAGTTATAACTGACAATGGAAATTTTGTCATAGATGCTGAATTCGGGATTTTAAATGATCCAGAAGAACTTGAAATTGAATTGAATTCCATTCCAGGCGTTGTTGAAAACGGAATTTTCTCGGGAGTTGTTGATCAAGTTTTTGTGGGAACACCAGACGGTATAAAAAAGATTTAGTTTTTAATATTACAACTATTATGAACTAAAATTTGAAATAAAATTATTTTAAAAATAGAATGTAGTAACTAAAAATCTAATTTATTTTTATTAAATTAATAAAATTAAAAAAAATTTTCTAAAATCAATTATAATTTTTAGAACATATTTAGGACCTAATTTAATTTAGTATAATATTTCTTTTAAAAAACACTTAATTTTTAATTTAAATGGTTATAGTAACTATGTGTGCAAATGGCAATATAACCGAAGTTTTATTCTTTCCTCCACGTAATCTTAGCTCTATAAGTACATAATCAGTTTCTACAGTTTTAACTTCACCATAATATGTTTTACCCGTGATAAGGGTTATACTTAAATAATCACCTAAAGCTGATTTAAGTGTATCTCTAAGATCTGAACCGCATTCCATACTAATTCCCTCATTTTAAATATAATATATTCATTTGAAATGCTCTGAAATTATTTATTAATAGATTATAAATTCTAAATTTTGAAATTTATACGATTTTTAACATGAGTTGTATCATGATTTTTTTTAGTTCACAAATAATTTTTATTAAAACTTATACTTATAAATTAAGAATTCTTATTTAAATTTATTTAATATTTCAATAATTAATAACTACGAAATAAATGCTGATAAAAAATAGAATCCAGTCAAAATAGTAATTAATTCACTATTAAATAATCTAAATAAAAATTAACCCAAATTTGAATCACAATTTAAACAAGTATTTTCGTGCAATTGATACCGCCGCAAAGGCCATTCCTAACACTAATACTATGGTTGCTCCTGAAGAAATATCATAAATATATGATAACATCAGGCCAGACATGGTGAGAATCATACCTAAGAAAATAGATAATAACATCAATTTTGGAAGATTGTAAGTAAATTGTCGAGCAATAGCAGATGGGATCGTTAAAAGAGCTATTATTAAAATCACACCCACCACTTTAATCAAAACAACAACACTCAAAGCCACCATAGCCAGCAAAAGTATGTAAAAAAGATTAGCACGAATTCCTAATGCTTCTGCGAACTCTTCATCAAATGATATGGCTGCAAATTCTCTTCTAAATAAAATTACGGTTAATAAAATAATTATATCTAAAACCAACATTATAATTAAGTCAGAACTAGGAACTGTTAAAATACTTCCAAAAAGGTAACTAAACAAATCTGGAGCATATCCTGGAGTTATATTAATAAATATTATACCAATGGCCATTCCCACAGACCATAATATTCCTATAGCAGTATCTTCACTAATATCAACTTTTTTGCTTATCTCACCCATAAAAACAGC
>DAWK01000159.1 GCA_002509745.1 Methanobacteriaceae archaeon UBA349
CCATTTCTTTGCAAAAAATGGCCTTTTTCACATGATAATTGCTGAACCATATAATGTTGAAAATATTGCTTCTTATAATTCATTTGGTGAAAGAACTGATTTTAATACGGTTTAACTGATAAAATAGTATAATAAAATCGAATTATATTTATTTTAACTATTAACTATATTGAAAATAAAAAATAAGTTTAAGCTATACTTAATAAAATACGAGTTTGATTCTTTTTAAATAAAAAAATAAAAATATAATAGAAAATATTTAGAGATACATGGAAACAGCATCTTCAACATGTTCTAGTTTAGTAACTTCTTTTATTACATCTTCAGGAACGGTTTGGTCCACTTTAAGCACCATAACAGCTTCTCCACCGACTTCTTGGCGTCCAACTTGCATGGTAGCAATATTTATTCCATATTCACCCAGTTTTGTTCCAATGGCACCGATTGTTCCAGGTAAATCCTGATACTTGGCAATGAACATGGTTCCTTCTGGTTTGACATCGACCCAGTAATTGTTGATTTTAATTATTTTAGGTTCATCAACATAGGTTCCTTCTACTAGGTAATCACCTGCATCCGTTTTAACATGTAATACAATAATGCAGCGGTATCCTTCAGATTCAGATCTTTTACCTTCAGTAATTACCAGACCTCTCCTTTTAGCAATGGATGGAGCATTAATCATATTTACCGGTTCATTTAAAATAGGATTTAAAATTCCCTGAAGTATGGTTCTGGTTAAAATGTCCTTTTTAGGCATATCTGCCAGTTCGCCGCAGTAAGTAACATTCATTTCATGTATATTTCCTGGAGCGGCCTGTACTACAAAACTTCCCAGTTTTTCAGCCAGGTTAAGATAAGGTTTTAATCCGGTGTAAGTTTTAGAATCAAGAACAGGCATATTTAAAACATTTCGAGCTGATCCACCTTTAAAAACTTCTATAATCTCATTAGCTACTATTAAAGCAGCGTCTCTTTGTGCTTCGGCAGTTGAAGCTCCAATGTGGGGCGTAACTACAATATTGTCCAGCCCTAAAAGTGGGCTTCCTTCTGGCGGTTCTTTTTCAAATACGTCTAAAGCTGCACCACCAATTTTGTTTTCAGTTAAGGCGATATAAAGGGCGTCTTCATCAATTATTCCACCACGGGCACAGTTAATTATGAAAGCACTATCTTTCATCATTTCAAAGGCATCGGTAGAAACTATATGTTTGGTTTCAGGGGTTAAAGGTACGTGAATGGTTATAACATCTGATTCTTTAAATACAGTTTCTAAATCTACAACTTCCACACCTAAGTCTTTGGCCACTTCTTCGCTGATATATGGATCGTAAACCATAGCATCCATTCCAAATGCTTTGGACCGTATAACTACTTGTGATCCAATCCGACCCATACCAATAATTCCCAGGGTTTTGTTATTGAGTTCTAATCCCATGAATCTACTTTTTTCCCATTTGCCATCTTTAACAGACTTATCAGCAATGGAAATCTTTCTAGACAGGGAAAGCATTAATCCCATTGTCTGCTCGGCTACCGTAATGGATGTAGATTCTGGAGCGTTTACTACCATAATTCCCTTTTCTGTAGCGGCTTCTACATCCACATTGTCCACACCTACTCCTGCTCGAGCAATTATCTTGAGATTTGGGGCGTTTTCAATTACCTCACGGGTTATTTTAGTTCTACTTCTTACTACAATAGCGTTGAAATCTTTAATAACTTTAACCAGTTCTTCTGGTGTAATGCTGGTATCAACTAATACTTCAGCAACTTCTTCAAGATCCGAAATTCCTTTTTCATTAATTGAATCCGCAATGATTACTTTCATTTTATCCATAATTTCACCATAACAATTTTATTCTCTACAACTTGTTTGATTTAGACTGCATTTAAATATGGTGACTGAATGTAGGATCTATCATTAAATTCTATGATTTTGTATGTGGTCTTATTAATTAAATTTAATAAAAACTAGTCCTAAAGAATATAATATAAATTAAATACTAATAAAATAACCGAGGAAGATTAAAATAAGGTTATTATAAAAATAAAATGTTTTAATTCAAAATTCAATTTAAAAATTATTAGGGGAGGAATAAAATTGAGAACTGAAGAATTTATTGTGTCCAGTGCTAATCATGTGCCGGGATTTGAAATTTCAGAAACTAAAGGCTTTGTATATGGTCTTACTGTTAGAAGTAGGGGATTAGGGGGCCAAGTTGGAGCGGGAATCAGGTCCATGTTTGGTGGAGAAATAAAAGAGTATGTTAAAATGATGGAAGAGTCTAGAAATGAGGCCCTAAATAGAATGATTGCGCATGCAGAAGAATTAGGTGCAAATGCAGTAATAAGTGTTCGTTTTGACTCTGATGAAATTTCCAATGTAATGCAGGAAATTTTAGCTTATGGCACGGCAGTTATTGCTGAGAAGAAGTAAAAAAATGCTTTTTGGGATTATAGGATTAAAACTTATTTTAATTTAATTTTTAATAAATCTTAAATAATCTATCTTAAATAATCTAATTATTAATCTATTTTAAAAGTATCTTTTATTAACAATTCTAATGGTAAAATCATGTTCAACGATTATATTAAAATAAAAGACAAAAAAATACCTCAAACTTCTCTGGGGACTGCTCCTTTCATTGGAATGCCTTATTTTGGCCACAGAGCCCGTTTATATCAACTGGATTTTCATAATAGTTCTGAGAACATTCTAAAAATCATGAAAAAATCTCATGAAATGGGTGTTCAGGCCATTCAGCTAATTCCAGAAGAACCGGTAATCCGGGCTTTGAAATTGGCCCAAGATGAAGGAATAAAATTTGATATATGGGGCACAGTTAGAAAAGATAATTTAGAAGAAGATATTCAACTTTTATCAAGTCTGGAAGTTAGTATAATGCTTTTAGATGAATGGGTAACTGATAAATCCGATATTGATTTTATTGAAGAATCATTGAATAAAATAAATGATGAAAATGTAATATCGGGCATTATAACAGCTTTACCTAAGGAAACCACACCTAAACTAATTGATTCGGATATTAAGGATTTATTTGACATTTACATGATTCCAGTTAACAAATTGGGCTATATGATGGATTATCCGGTTTTCATGCATGAAGAACGGGCCGAACTAGCAAAATTACTTAAAAAACTGAATAAAGTAATCATAGCCAATAAAATCCTAGCAGTTGGAATTTTAAATCCTGAAGAGGCTATTGATTTCCTTAAAACTCTGGAATATGTGGATATGGTTACAATGGGTGTCGCATCAGAAAAAGAAGCTGAAGAAACATTTAATTTGCTTTTTAACAAATAATCTGGATAATAAACGTTAAATTTATAATAAAGAAACTATTAGAATATATATTCAATTTTAAGGGGGCTATAAATGATAAAATATCGTCCAGAAAAAGATAATGATCATGACGCAATTTTTGAAACTAACCAACTCGCATTTCCTGAAGATAATGAGGCTCGCCTGGTTGACATGCTCAGAAATTCTGAAAGCTATGTAAATGGGCTTTCTATAGTGGCTGAGAAAGATGGGGAAGTTTTGGGACATATATTATTCACCAAATTAACTATAGAGTCCCCAAAGGGTGATTTTGTTGCTCTTTCCCTAGCACCTCTTGCAGTTAAGCCGAATTTTCAGCGACAAGGAATCGGTTCTGGTTTAATTAAGGAAGGAATTAAAAATTGTAAATCATTAGGATATAAAGCAATCGTGGTTGTTGGTCATCCGGAGTATTATCCA
Source organism: Methanobacteriaceae archaeon UBA349 (assembly GCA_002509745.1). GTDB lineage: Archaea > Methanobacteriota > Methanobacteria > Methanobacteriales > Methanobacteriaceae > UBA349. The sequence goes on from DAWK01000159.1 coordinate 3,767, forward strand.
CGATTTGGGTTTTCTCCTGCTCGAGAAAAAGGTTTAGACGCACCATTTCCAGTCCCTGATGAGGCTTTCATGGTCTATGAACTTGTTCCAGGATATTTAGATAATATTCAAGGAATGGTTAAGCTCGCTCCTGAATTTGATGAATTTATCTAATATTTAAATACGATTTAAACTGTTATTAGTGGATATCATCTAAAATAGATTAAAATTAGTCTAATAATGTTTAAATAAAAATTAATAATTTATTTATTTAATAAAGAAAATTATAAAATTAAATTTAATAAATTCGGATCTTAATTACATTCTTTTCTTTCTTTAATCATCTTTAAAAATTCGGCGGGGGTTTCTATTTCTCCCATTTCCCAGCCGTGGACCACGGGTATCCCATCCAAGGATTCCTTAATTTTCTCATTATCCAATATGAAAACAGAACTGGATCCAGTAATAAGTGAAAGATCTTTTAAAGTTATGGCCATCTTTTTTAGCGTTCTTTGTTTTCGATTTTTTTCTAAATTGGTTATGAGTGGTGTTTCAACATTTTTTGAAATCTGGTTATTGTTTTCCAGTTTGGCCAAAGCATCAAAAGGAGTTTTCTGAGTGGGAATAATACCAAAACCCAATTCAACTAGTTTTTGAGGTTGAAATTCATTCATATTAATTTTATTATCATTTAATGGAGATTCATTTGATTTGCCAATATTTAATTCTTTTAATGAATCAGGGACCTTGAATAAATCAATAGAAAGGGTGATTTTAAGATTTAAAATGTCTTCCAGCATCATGGCGGTTTCAGGACAGGCCCTTACAATTCCATGTTCGTATTTATAAATGGTTTCTCTTGATACATGGGCCAAATCAGCTAAATCTTTTAGAGAAAGATTATAATCTTCACGAACTTCCTTTAAAACTTCTCCATTTATCTGGACATAATATCCACCACGATCTGCCAGAATTTCAGGATATTCTCCTTCAATAATCATGTTTTTAAGGGTTTCCAGACCAATAACTGGTATGCCATGCCTTTCATATACCACATCTTCTTCCAAGTGTTCACTTTTTGATTTAAGGCCTACAATCAAGGGGGAGGCCATAAAACTGTGTGATATCTTTCTTATTTCTTGGGCCTGGACGCCATTTATCCCATCTATATTAACTAAAACTTTTAATAGTAATAGCAATAACTTTCTTCGAGCAACCATGTCAAAGCAACTTCGCTCATAGATATGGGAAGTTTCAAATCCATTGTTGGCTAGAAGTTCGTTAATTTCTTGAAGGACGTGGCCCCGTTTTACATTAATCATAAAATAACCGGTGAAATCGATGAATGAATTATATGTTGGTATAGATGATACAGATTCCCCAGAAGGAATGTGCACTACTTATATAACTTTTGTAATTATCAATGGACTTAAAGATTTTGGTTTTGAGATTGCAAGTTATCCTAGATTAATTAGACTTAATCCATTTGCCAGATTCAAAACCAGAGGCAATGGTGCAGTTTCATTTAAATTAATTGTGGATTCTCAGTCAAAAAAAGATGAGGCCAAAAAGATAATTTTAGATGCCGTTAAAAACCTATCCAAAATGGATAATGAAAATACAAATCCTGGTGTGGTATTTTACGAAGGAAGAAGTATTAATGGGCAAATGGTAATGGATAATCGCCTTCCAGTATTTGCTACTCGCGCAATAAAAGAAATTTTAACCATTAAAGAAGCTGAAAAACTGGCCCAGGATATTGGTGCTGAAATTCATCAATTTAAAAAAGGTAGGGGAATTATTGGAGCTCTAGCAGCCATAGGTTGTTATTTGAGGGATAGTACCTTTGAATTACTGGCCTACCGACTACCTGAAAATTATGGTAGCCTGAGGAAGATCAATCCTGAATCTGTGGTCCTAATGAATGAAAAAACATATCCTCAAACCTTTGATAACATTGATCAAGGCTACATGGCCATAGAACCACACACCCCTTGCCCTATTTTATATGGAATTAGGGGAGAAAGTCCTGAAGCAGTTCTGGAGGCCCATAATTTAGTTGAATCACTGGAACCTATTGAAGGATATTTTATTTTCGAAACCAATCAGCATACGGATATGCATCTTCAAAAAATCAGTAAAATCTCTGATATGAAACAGTTTGCATGTTATATTATAAATGGATTAGTAAAGGATAACCCTCGCGTCATTGAAGGAGGCCATATCTTTTTTACATTAGAGGATTCTTCTGGAGAAATAGAATGTGCCGCTTATGAACCAACTAAAGGATTTAGAAATATTGTTAAAAAACTAATTCCTGGTGATAAAGTAGAAATATATGGTGGTATTGGTGCTCAAGAGACTTTGAACATAGAAAAAATTAGAATAATGGATCTAGCTCCACTTTTTAAAGAAGAAAATCCATTATGTGATTGTGGTAAACGAATGAAATCCGCAGGTGCAGGTAAAGGATTTAAATGCACTAAATGTGGTAATAAATTAAGAAATGGCCAAAAACTGCGAATTGAAATTCAAAGAGATATCAATGAAGGTTTTTATGAAGTTCCACCATCTGCTCGACGCCATTTATCTAAACAATTGATTAGAATGGCTAAAAAATCACATGATTGTATTTATTAATATTTTTTTCTTCTTTTCGTTTTGACTTTTTTTAAATTTTCAACTTATTTTTTAAATTTTCTAGAGTAATGCCACTATTAAACTAAATAAAATAGTAAAAATTATATTTACTCAGTCAGTTAGTTAAATCAATGATTACTAAAGAACTAGCAAATTTTATTGTTTCTTTAAAATACGAAGATATACCTGATTCAGCAATAGAAAAGGCCAAATTATGTTTTCTGGATTTTTTAGGTGTTTCACTTAGAGGTTCTCAAGAGAAAAGTAGTTCAATTGCCTTTGAAGTTCTTAATCCTTATTTTAACTCTAATATTGAATTTAAATCAACTATTATTGGCCATGGAAATGGAGATGCTTTCAATGCTGGTTTTTTAAATGGGATTTCAGCCCATTGTCTGGATCTGGATGATGGGCATCGTTTAGCTCAGCTACATCCGGGATGTGCTGTAATTCCCGCAGCTCTGGCCCTAGCAGAAGAAAAAGATAAAACTGGAAAAGAATTCTTAGAAGCAATAGTAGCAGGATATGAGGTAGCCATAGTACTGGGAAAAGTAATTAATCCTTCACACCGCAGCTGTGGGTTTCATAGCACGGGCACTATAGGAACCTTTGCGGCGGCGGCTGTATCATCTAAAATTCTGAATTTAGACTTAGAAGAAACCATAAATGCTTTGGGAATTTCTGGAACCCAGGCAGCGGGTCTTCTAGAATCAGATCATGCCGGAACTATGGGCAAACACCTTCATGCAGGTAGAGCAGTTCAATCTGGCATCATATCTGCCCTTTTCTCACAAAAAGGCTTTACTGGTGCTGAAAGTATAGTGGAAGGTAACGAAGGATTTTTCAAGGCTCTTGGTGGAGAAGAAGTTTTTGAGAATTCTATTAAAATAGCAAATCAGATTAATTCTGAATTGGGTCAATTTCACATTCAAAATGTTTACTTAAAAAAATATCCTGTTTGCAGGCATCTACATTCTACCATCGACTCTGCAGTAGATATTTTGAATGAAATAAATATTTCTTCTATTGATAATCAAAAAATCAAGAAAATAACTGTTCAAACCTATAAAACGGCAGCTGAACACGATAATTACTGCCCTATGACTTTAGAATCTGTTCGACAGAGCTTACCTATTAGTCTGGCCATTGTGTTGGATGAGGGAGAACTAACACTAGAAAATATTGAAGAGTTTGAAAACAATCTGGAATTTAAAAATAAAATCTTAAAAATTGCAGATAAAGTTGAAATTCAGGTTGATACCAAATTAAATAATCTTCAACCTCAAAAAAGGCCTTCGAGAGTTATAATTGAATTTGAAAAAGGATTAAAAATGGTTAATGGATTCAATAATTATAATCTCCATAATAATATTAATGCTAATAATACTGTTGGACTGAATAATTTGATTCTTGAAAAGACTACATTTTTACCTAAAGGAGAGCCTGAAAATCCTTTCACCAAACAGGAGATTTTTGAGAAATTTTACTCTTTAAATCCTGATTTTAAATCATTTAATCTAAATTCAATTGATCATATACCTTTGCTTAAAATAAGAGATTTTATTATAGATTTAAAAAAATAACTACTTTTAGGCACTTATTAATAAATGTTGAAAAATAGGTTAATATGTTCATTAAATGCTTAAAATCTTTTAATCCCCAATATTCTCTCTAAATAAATTTCATTTACATTTTATATTAATAGAACTATTTGATGGATTATTACAACCAAATATTTTATATAATATATAATTAAAAATCCAATTTCCTAATTAATATAATTAAAATAAATTAATTACAATACTGAACTTAATATATTTATTAAATCACTTTTAATTAAATCTCATACCTAAATTGAATAAACTAAATGGCGGTGGGATATTGAAAGATACAAAGGCATTTTTAGAAAAAATCGGGATAAATGGGGATATTAATAGTAATTACACATCTCATAAAAGATTTAAAGATGATGCCCAATACAGATTCGAAGTTCCGGGGATTCAAAAACCAGTTGCTATGGAATCTCTAATTGATGCCATGGATGAATTTCAGGTCTTAGTGCATCGGGTTACTCAGACCAAAGGAATAATGCTTTTAACGGACTCTGAAATAGAAAAAATGACGGATCTTGCAAGAGAAGCCAAACTTGAACTCTTTTTAAGTGTAGGGCCTAGAGCGGTCTATGATACCAGTGCTTCTGCCCAAACCAAAGAAGGGGCCAGGATTGGATATCGATTAAGAGGATATAATAATCTTTTATATGCTATTGAAGATGTAAAAAGAGCAATTTCTCTAGGAGTTAGGGGAATTGTAGTTTATGATGAGGGCCTTTTATGGACCCTAAATCAAATGCGAAAAGAAGGTGATATTCCAGAAGATGTTCACTTTAAGATATCCGCCCATACTGGCCATGGAAATCCCGCTTCAGCCAAACTTTTAGAAGAAATTGGGGCTGATTCATTTAATCCAGTTAGGGATCTTCAAATTAATATGCTGGCATCGCTTAGGGACGCTATAGATATCTCTATAGATGTTCACACCGAAAATCCTAAATCTTCTGGAGGATTTATACGTCATTATGAAGCTCCAGATATTATTCGAGCTGTTTCACCGGTTTATCTCAAGACTGGAGGGGCAGTAGCAGGTCATCATGGCTGGGACACTACAGAGACACAGGCCCGTGAAAGGATTAGACAAGTGTTTTTAGTACAATCCATGATTTTAAGATATTATCCTGAAGCTAAAATGTCTGGTAAGGGCCCATCTGATCTGGCGATACCTGTTTTGAGGTAATAGATTAAAAAAAATATTTTTGTCACATTATACCTTAATTATAATATAATGTGAATATAATATCGAAAATTAAAAACATTAAAGCAATATCTAAGTTTTTAAATTATAATATTTTTAAGTATAATATTTTTTAAGGAACGAGTACATGGATTTGATTAATAAAGTGAAGGAAGCGGTCATTGAGGCCAGCACAACTTATCGCCCTGATCAGATAGATGCCTATGAAATGGCACTTTCTAAAGAGACTAATGAAAATGCTGCTTGGGTTTTAAATATCCTTATGGAAAATGCAAAAATTGCTGAGGCTGCAAAAAGGCCTTTATGTGATGATACTGGGATTCCTCATGTTTTAATTGAATTGGGAGATGATTCAGAACTTCCCGTTGCTTTTTTAAAGGATATTGAATCCGGTATTGAACTTGGATTACAGAAGCTCCCTGCAAGGCCCATGGCAGTTAAAGGGAATGATATTCAGCGAATTGAACAAACTCAAGGCCTATTTGAAGATCCGGGAAAACTAATCTCACCTGCAATCTTAATGGATTCTATTCCCGGAAAGCAAACCAAAATTCATATTTTAATGTTAGGTGGTGGGCCAGAAATAAGAGCCAGTACTTATAGAGTTTTCCATAAGCGGGATAATAGAAAAGTATTTGAGGAAGTTGTAACATGGTTCAAATCAGAGGTTCCAATGTTAGGTTGCACTCCATGCATCCCGGCAGTGGGCATTGGCAGGACTCATTTTGAAGCAACATCTTTAATGATTAAAGCAATGGCTTATGGGAACTTAAATAAACAGTCTGAAATTGAAAATTACATTACAAATTCTCTTAATGGGACTCAAGTTGGCCCACTTGGACTGGGGGGAGGTTCAACGGCTTTAGGGTCTTTTGTAAAAATTGGGCCTCAAAGGGCTAGTGGAGTGAGGATTGTTTCCATGAGGCCTTGCTGTTGTGTAGAGCCTAGAAAGGCTTTGATCAAAATCTAAAGCTCTTAAATTTCTCTTAAATTAATTAAATCCTAATCAATTACCTATTAAAACAATATAGAAGTATAGTATAAGTAGGGTAGAGCATAATTATATTTTTAATGATTGTATCTATTTTATACTTTGTAATACGATAATATGATGGATTAATTCAAGTTATTAGACGTATTAGATTTTTATACTGAATTATAAACCTACATAAACTTTTAAATAATTTCATATTAATAATATGGTCTTTGGATTTATTTGGTGATAAAATTCGTTTTATCATTAATTATCTATAAAAACAAGTGAATAACTGTGGATTATATTGATATTCGCCACAGGATGTGGTAAGTCATGGCAATAGGAAGAGAGTCACTAGAGAATGTTTTCAAGGTTAGCAACCCTAAATGGAGAACTTCCATAACAAAGGTGGAACCTAATCGCATAATAACAAGAGGATATTCCCAAGAAGATTTGATTGGTAATGTGTCTTTTTCAGAGATGGTTTATCTACTGATAAAAGGTGAAATGCCATCTAAAAAAGAATCTAAAATGCTTGGTTCGGTACTGGTTTCATTCTGTGATCATGGAGTGACCCCTCCCAGTACCCAAGCGGCAAGGATGATTGCTTCAGCAGGATCTCCAGTCCATGCTTGCATTGCAGGAGGCCTTTTAGCTTTCGGTAAAAATCATGCTGGTGCTATTGAAAGATCCATGAAGGCATTTCAGGAAGCTATTCGTCGATCAAATCATGAAGAAGATATTTTCATCACAGCTAAACTATTTGTAGAGGATTACCTAAAAAAAGGTATTAAAATTCCAGGTTTTGGCCACAGATACCACAGCGAAGATCCCCGAGCGGCCAGGCTAATTGAAATGGCCAAAAAACAAAATTGTGATGGCCCTCATACTAAATTGGCCCTAGCGGTTCAAGAAATACTCTTAGAAATGAAAGATATAAAAATGAATATTGATGGTGCCAATGCAGGTATACTATCTGATATGGGCTTTGATTGGAGAACCGGAACCGGAATATTTATGATTGGTAGACTACCTGGTTTAATATCTCATGTTTATGAAGAAAAGGTAAGAGAGCCTGATTTTAGAAAATTTTTTGATTTAGATGAAATATACTATGATGGAATTGAAGATAGAAATGCTACGCCTGCTAATGATTTAAATGTGAGAAATGCTGGAGATTAAGTTTTTATTAACATAAATTCCATTAAATTTCAATTCTTTAACATTATAACCTAATATAATCCTTATAAATTCACTTAAATATAATCATAGATTTATATTCTAAGATTCACGATTAAAAAATTCATAAATAATATATTTAATTAGAAAAAGTACCTTATTCATTTATTATTAATTTAAAATATTTTATTTAGAATATTAAAATCATTATTTACCTATAAAAAATTAAAAAAATGATAAGAAGTGAGAAAAAGACAACGGTTAATAGTATTTTTAGATTTTATACGATTTCATTCATGAAAATTAAATAGTAAAAGATAAATATATCTGCAAATATATTTTGCTATACCATGGTGGTTCAAATGATAACAATATCGGAAGCTATTACTACGATAAAGAAAGCTGAAAATGATGCTAATAAACTAATAGAAGATTCAAAATTAAAATCATCTGAAATGATCGATGAAGCCAAGGCTAAATCCGCGGAAATGATGAAAACAGCCAAAAATGAGGCTCAAGAGCAATCTGAGACTACTATTTCTGAAGCAGAATCTAATGCTAAAACTGAAGCTGTACACATATCTAATCGCGCCCAAACAGATGTGCAAAAAATTAAAACACAATCTGAGGGTAAGGTTGCCGAGGCGGCCAATATTATTATAAAAAGTGTTTTGTAGTTGTGAGTACCATGTTCTTGCCAGCAAGGATGCGTAAATTAAAAATAATAACACTGGATCAGTACGCTGATTCCACCGTGCGCTCGCTGCACGAGGAAGGTATCGTACAGATTCATGATATATCTGAACGTATTCAGCAAGACGCAGAATGGGCTCAAATTCTAAAACCTTCTAAAGTAACTCCACAAACTGGAAAAATAGCTTCTCTTTTAATGAAAACAACTGGACTAGCAGACTTTTTAGGAACAGCCGTTCCTAAAAAAAGTATGATGCAAACAGTTAAAGGATTTATTAATCCTCCTGTTTTTGAAAAGAGAGAAGTTGAAGAACTTGATACGGATGGCCTTGTTTCTAAGGCAGAATCTGTTTTAAGCCAGGTAGAGTCGCTTACTAAGGGTATAGAAGAAAAGCTCGCTGCTCTTGACAGTGAAAAAAGTGAGATTGAAACCAATCTAAGTGTGTCTGAAAAATTAATTAATTTTGATGCTGATTTATCAGAACTAACTAGTTCTGAATTTGTCTCTATAATGGCAGGTAAAATTTCACTGGAAAGCTATGATAAGTTCCAAGATGAATCTGCCAAAGTTACTGATGATTTGATAGTTTTAGAAGCCAATGGCGATGCTAAAACTGAAAAAACTATTATTATCATAACTTTAAAAAAATATGGTGAAGATATTGCCGGAATATTGAGAAGAATCGAATTCGAAAGATTTGAGATTTCTGGCTTGTCTGGTAAACCAAAAGATATAATATCCAGTTCAAATTCAAGATTGGAAGCCATTGCTCAGGAAAGAGACGCAGCAGTTATGGAACTGCAAGAAGTCTCTGCTAAATGGGAAGATGAGCTTTTAGTTTTAAAAGAACAACTGGAAATCGAGAAAGAACGGAATGAAATATTCGCTTCTTTTGGAGAAACAGAGAAAACTGTAATGTTTGAAGCATGGGTTTCAGAGAAAAAGCAGCAAACTGCTTTAGATGTGATCGAAAAATCCACTGACGGACATTCTGTTGTAGAATCTGAAGATCCAGAAGATGAAAATGAAGTCCCTGTTTTACAGGACAACCCGCGCTTTGCTAAACCTTATGAAAATTTTGTGGAGATGTATTCTCCTTTAAAATACAATGAAATTGATCCAACTATTTTAATGGCTATTATATTCCCATTTTTCTTTGGGTTCTGTCTTACTGATGCGGGTTATGGTATAATTGATGCCCTATTGGGGTATGTTTTGTACCGAGGATTGGGTAAGGTTAATCCATTTATGAAAAACTTTGGAATTATTCTAATTGCTTGTGGTGTATGGGCCTTTATTTTAGGAATGGTTACTAATGGTTTCATTGGGGATTTCTTCCCTAGGTGGTTCTTGGATGGCGCAGCAATCCCAACTACGATAGCCTCCCTTGATGCATTTGTGAACCCACAAAACATTCTGATTTTCGGATTAGTTGTAGGTCTTATACACATCAACATGGGTCTAGTCATGGGTGCCATAAACAACATTAGAGCAAGTGACTTTAAGGAAGCTTTAGGAACTCAATTAGTCTGGATCATTTTAGAATTAGGTATTGTACTATATTTCTTTGGTGGCATGTTTGTTGGTGGCCCAGTTATTTTACTGGCATTAATAATATTACTATACGCTAATGGGCTCTTTGGATTGCTGGATGTTTCCGGGTTTTTGGGCACGGTTTTATCTTATGCCCGTCTTCTGGCCTTGTGCCTTTCCACAGGTGGAATAGCTTTCACAGTTAACATTTTAACTGGATTAAGTTATGAAATGATACCTATTATTGGAATCATATTAGCTCCAATCATATTTATTGGAGGACACATTGCAAACCTTGCTTTCCAGAGTTTAGGTGCATTTATTAATTCATTACGTTTACATTATGTAGAATTCTTTTCCCAATTTTATATGGGTGGTAAAATTAAATTTGAAGCTTTTCGCGCTGAAAGAAGTTTCACGAAAATAAGGAGGTAAAAAATATGGTTGAAGTAGCTTTAGGAACAGCATTAGCAGCAATCGGTGCCGGTGTGGCAGTAGGATTTGCTGGATTAGGATCAGGATTAGGACAAGGTATAGCAGCAGCAGGTGCTGTAGGTGCAGTTGCCGAAGATAATGACATGTTTGCTCGTGGTATTATTTTCTCTGCATTACCAGAAACTCAGGCTATTTACGGGTTTTTGATTGCTATTCTTTTACTGGTATTCTCTGGTTTACTGGGTGGGTCCGACTCACTAAGTGTTACCGCAGGATTAATAGCAATTGGTGCAGGTGCAGCAATAGGATTTGCTGGTCTTGGTTCTGGTATGGGTCAAGGTATTACTGCCGCATCATCTGTAGGTGCCGTAGTAGAAGATGAAGACATGTTTGCTCGTGGTATTATTTTCTCAGCTCTGCCTGAAACTCAGGCTATTTACGGGTTTTTGATTGCTATACTGCTCATGGTATTCGGCGGAATCTTAGGATAGGAGGACAATTAAAATGAGCTCCGGGGCAGATAAAATTGTCTCCAGCATATTGTCCGACGCTCAGAGTAAAGCTGATGTTTTTATCCAGGACGCCCAGAAAGAATCTGATTTGATTCTAGAAGAAGGCCAAAAAAAGGCCCAGGCAGAAAAGGAGAAAATATTGGACGAAGCTAATAAGCAGTCCAATATGAAATATCAGCAATTAATCTCAGAAGCAAAAATGAATGCTCGTCGGGCAGAATTGGAGGCCAGAGAAGAAGTAATTGAAGATGCCTTTAAAAAGGCTGAAGAAGATCTTACCAAGATCGCATCTTCCTCTTCTGATGAATATAAAAAATCACTGGTGGAAATCGTCAAAGAAGCAACTTTAGAAGTTGGTGGCGGAGAAGTGATTGTTCATCTAAAAGCTGATGATGTAGAAAAAATAAAGGACTCAATTGACACTATTGCAAAGGACGTTGAAGCTCAAACTGGTATTAAAACCACTCTGGAAATTGGAGAGAACATAAATACTATTGGTGGGGCTGTTGTTAAAACCAAAAATGGAGAAATTGAGGTTAATAACACTATAGAGTCTAGAATGTCAAGGTTTAAGAAATCTCTACGTTCAGAGGTTGCTAAAGTTCTATTCAATTAATAGGGGAGATAATGCATGGCTGAAAGCATAACTGCAATTGTATCTGCACTAGGTTTTCCCTCTGTAGAAGCTTTTATAGCAGTATTACTTCTGGGCGGAGCAATAATTGGTGCTATTGTTGTAATAGCAACCATTAGGCCACTCCTGGATTTGTTTCCATATGCTTATCCCAATGCTAGAGTTAGAGCCAGAGTTGGACGTTTATTCTCAGAAAAACAACTCTCTGAAATCCTTGAATCTGATAACCTGGATGAAGTCCAGAATTATCTTCGGGGTTTCCCAGAGTACGCGCAATATGTGGATAAATATCCTTTGGAAAAAGCACTGGATACTCAACTGGCAGACACTTATGATTTAGTGGCTCGAATTGCACCTGGTGATATAAAGGGCGTATTCCGAGCATTACTAAAGAAATGGGATATTAGGAACATTAAAAGTGTAATTACTGCTAAAGAAGCAGGTTTAAACTCTGAAAAGACTATGGAATTATTAATACCTTTCGGAGACCTTAAAAACGATTTAGGACAATTATCAGAAGTAAATTCTGTAACTGATATTATAACAGCCTTAGAAGGCACGGATTATTCTAAAATTTTAGAAGATGCACTTCCAGCATACCAGAACACCCAAATGGTTCTTCCATTAGAGGCTGCTTTGGATAAATATTATTTGGAAAATCTTTTAAGAGCATCTGCCAATCCTGCTGATGATAACGGCAGTTTAGTTCACACCTATGTCGGTTCTCAAGTGGATATAACCAATTTAAAGATTATCCTCAGAGCAAAAGTTGATGGTTTAAAATATGATGATATCAGTCCTTATATGATTTCTAATGGTTACCAAATAAGGGATTGGAAACTCAAAGATTTAATGGAAGCTGAAGATGTTAGTGCAGTGGTTAGTGCCATGGAAGGTACTGATTATGCACCAATACTATCTGAGGCTTTAAATGGATATAATCAAACTGGTTCCGTTGCTTCATTTGAAAAAGATTTAGATATTTATCTAACTAAAATGGCTAGAAACTTCGCAGTTAAAAAGCCATTTGGAGCAGGGCCCATGATTGGCTTCTTAAATCGAAAAGAGAATGAAATAAGGAATTTAAAAGTTATTGCTCGTGGTAAACGGGAAGTAAATTTCCCTGCTGCTAGGATTAAGGAGATGTTAGTGTGAATTCATCCATTGCTGTAGTTGCTGATGTGGACACTGTGACTGGCTTCAAATTAGGAGGCATTAAAGAAGGTCACGTGGTTGAAACTTCACAAGAAGCAGAAGAAACTTTGGGCAACATCATAAAAGAAAAAGATGTTTCCATAATCATAATAACTGAAAAAATTGGTGATGAAATTAGAGATTTCATTGATAGATTCACCAAATCAAATACATTACCCATGATAATAGAAATTCCAGACAAATCTGGCCCGTCTGATAGGGCTGTCGACCCGATGGGAGATCTAATTAAACGAGTTATTGGGGTTGAGATGGTAAAATGATTACTGAAGGAAAAATTATTAAAATCGCGGGTCCTGTTATCGTCGCAGACGGGATGAGAGGAACACAAATGTATGAAATGGTTAAAGTGGGTAACGACAAGCTTATTGGAGAAATCATTGAGCTTGAAGGAGACACTGCAACCATTCAGGTTTACGAAGAAACTGCTGGACTAAAGCCTGGTGAAATGGTGGAAAGTACTGGAGGACCATTATCTGTGGAATTAGGCCCAGGTATTATTGGATCTATCTTTGATGGTATCCAAAGACCTCTGGAAACTATTAAGGCAATATCTGGGGATTATATCGAAAGAGGAGTAGATGTACCATCCCTTCCAAAGGACAAAAAATGGACTTTTAAACCAGTAGCTAAAGCAGGTAAAAAAGTTTTAGGTGGAGATGTCCTCGGAGAAGTCCAAGAAACATCTGCGGTTCTTCAAAAGATTTTAGTTCCTCCGATGATGGAAGGAACTTTAAAAAGCATTGTTGCTGAAGGTGAATACACAGTAGTAGATGATATTGCTGAAGTTGAAACAGCTAAAGGAACTGAAAAAGTTCAAATGATGCAAAAATGGCCTGTAAGGAAAGGAAGGCCATACAAATCCAAACTTGACCCAGATATACCTCTGGTAACTGGTCAAAGAGCACAAGATACCTTTTTCCCTGTTGCTAAGGGAGGAACAGCTGCTATACCAGGTCCGTTCGGATCAGGTAAAACTGTAACTCAACAGCAACTAGCTAAATGGGCTGACGCAGACATAGTTGTTTATGTAGGATGCGGTGAACGTGGTAATGAGATGACTGAGGTACTTAAAGAGTTCCCAAAACTGGAAGATCCAAAAACTGGTAAACCACTCATGGACCGAACGGTTCTAATCGCTAACACTTCTAACATGCCTGTGGCTGCAAGGGAAGCATGTGTATACACTGGAATCACTATTGCAGAATACTTCCGTGATCAAGGTTACGATGTAGCTCTAATGGCTGATTCAACATCACGATGGGCAGAAGCTATGAGGGAAATTTCCGGAAGGCTAGAAGAAATGCCTGGTGAAGAAGGATATCCAGCATACCTCGCTTCCAGATTAGCTCAATTCTACGAGCGAGCTGGACGAGTAACTACTGTGGGAACTGAAGATAAAACTTCGTCTGTTTCTGTAGTTGGTGCAGTATCACCTCCTGGTGGGGATTTGTCTGAACCAGTTACTCAAAACACCCTACGTATCTGTAAAGTATTTTGGGCATTAGATGCATCTCTAGCAGATAAACGTCACTTCCCTTCCATTGACTGGTTACAAAGTTACTCATTATATGTGGACAGTGTACAAGGTTGGTGGGCTGGTAATGTAGGTGATGAATGGAGAGAAACCAGAGATCAAGCTATGATCCTCCTCCAGAAAGAATCTGAACTTCAGGAAATTGTGCAACTGGTAGGGCCAGATGCTTTACCTGACCGGGAAAGAATTACTTTAGAAACCAGCCGTATGATTAGGGAGGACTTCCTACAACAGAATGCATACCACGAAGTGGATACTTACTGTTCTCCTGCTAAACAATATCAAATGCTCAAAACTATTGTCATGTTCCAAGATCAAGCAACCGCTGCCCTGGAAAGAGGAGCTCCTTCTGCAGACATCATTAACATTCCGGTTAAAGAAGATATCGGCCGTATGAAATTCATTGCTGAAGATGAATTTGAAACTGCTGTAAAGGAAATCCAGGAAAAAATTGTCAAACAATGTGCTGAGGTGTAAAAATGAATGTAAACATTAAAACAAGGGAATACACCACAGTTACTGAAGTAGCCGGTCCTTTAATGATTGTTGAAGGTGTTGAAGGTGTAGCTTACAGTGAAATTGTGGAAATCGAAACACCCAATGGTGAACACCGAAGAGGACAAGTTCTCGAAGTAAGAGAAGATCTGGCTGTTGTACAGGTTTTCGAAGGTACCAGTGATCTAAACACTTCTACTACAAAAATCAGATTCACCGGTGAAACTGCTAAAATTGGAGTTTCCCTAGATATGATGGGCCGTATCTTTAATGGTACTGGTAAACCAATTGACGGCGGACCAGAAATCATACCTGAAAAAGAACTGGATATCAATGGTAGTCCCATGAACCCTTCTGCCAGGGAATTCCCTGCAGAATTTATTGAAACTGGTATATCTACTATTGATGGAATGAACACTCTGGTAAGAGGACAAAAATTACCTATCTTCTCTGGATCAGGTTTACCTCATAATGAACTGGCAGCTCAAATCGCCAGGCAAGCTAAGGTACTGGCCAAAGATGCTGAAGGCAGCGATTTCGCTGTAATATTCGCAGCAATGGGTATTACTCACGAAGAAGCAAACTACTTCATGAGGGATTTCGAACAAACTGGTGCACTAGAAAGAGTAACTGTTTTCATGAACCTTGCAGACGATCCTGCTATTGAAAGGATTATTACTCCTCGTATGGCTTTAACTACTGCAGAATATCTGGCATTTGAACATGATATGCACGTACTGGTTATTTTAACTGATTTAACCAACTACTGTGAAGCTCTACGGGAAATTTCAGCTGCTCGTGAAGAAGTACCTGGAAGAAGAGGTTACCCGGGTTACATGTACACTGATTTATCCAGTTTGTACGAACGTGCAGGCAGAATTGGTGGTAAAGAAGGATCCATTACTCAGATGCCTATTTTGGTAATGCCTCAGGATGATATTACTCACCCTATTCCTGATTTAACTGGCTATATTACTGAAGGACAGATTGTGTTAAGCAGAGAACTTCACCGTAAAGGTATCTACCCTCCAGTTGATGTACTTCCATCCCTATCTCGATTAATGAGTGGGGGAATAGGTGAAGGTCAAACTCGTGAAGATCACAGTGGTGTTTCTGACCAGCTTTACTCTGCTTATGCAGAAGGCCGTGATTTAAGAGATTTAATGGCAGTAGTTGGTGAAGAAGCTTTAACTGAAAGAGATCAAAAGTTCTTGAGATTTGCTGATGAATTTGAGAAACAATTCATTACTCAGACCAGGGATGAAGACCGTTCTATTCAAGAAACTCTTGATTTAGGATGGGCACTTCTAAGCTTATTACCTCGTGCAGAACTTAAAAGGGTTAGGGAAGAACACATACCTAAATACCTTCCTGACAATGAATAACCCCTTTACTATTTTTTTAGAGGGATAAAATGGCACAAGAAATGATTGAAGGGATCAACCCCACCCGTATGGAGCTCTTGAAGCTTAAAGATAGGGAAAAACTCGCTGTTAAAGGATACAGTCTTTTAAAAGAAAAGCGAAATGCCCTTATTATGGAGTTCTTTAACATTTTAGAAAGGGTAAAAGGATCCCGTGAAAATGTGGAAGAAAAGCTGAAAGAGGCTTTTGAAGATTTAACTGCAGCCCAAGTTATTATGGGTGATTTAGCAGTC
Organism: Methanobacteriaceae archaeon UBA349; assembly: GCA_002509745.1. Taxonomy (GTDB): domain Archaea; phylum Methanobacteriota; class Methanobacteria; order Methanobacteriales; family Methanobacteriaceae; genus UBA349. The sequence continues at coordinate 20,061 of DAWK01000159.1, forward strand.
AATAAAGCAGCTTTATCTGTAAAGGAATCTGTAAATGTTGATATTGGTTCCAGGAGTATTATGGGTGTAGTAGTTCCTGTAGTTGAGTCTAGTACTTCTCCAGAGAGAACTGTTGTGGAAAGAGGTTACGGCTTCGTGGATACTTCAGTTAAACTGGATGAAGCTGCTAAAAAGTTCGAAGAGTCCATTGCCCTCATTATCGAACTGGGAGAAATAGAAAAAACTATTATTCTTCTGGCCGGTGAAATCGAGTCTACTAAACGTCGTGTAAATGCGTTGGAACATATTATTATTCCGCGTCTTGAAAACACAGTCAAATATATTGAAATGAGACTTGAAGAGATGGAAAGGGAAAACTTCGNNATGGAGTAATGGTTCGAATACTAACTCGTTTAGGTGCGGTTAAAAAGGACATTAAAGAATATGAGGATGAACTGGTGGACTTTAAAATTGGCACAATCTCTGGTAATCTCAGAGCAGTTATTGCTGATGAAGAAGTTGATTTTAAATCTGGTGAATCAATACCTGTTAAAATTAAAGATATCCCTATTCCAGCCAACTACATTTTCTTTATTTCGGCATATGCATCAAACAGGCAAGGCCATACCCTAGCTGTTGGTGAAGAAACTCCTTTACCTATAAGTTTGGATAGACATGTAGATCATGCTATGTTCGTAGCTGCTGTAGATGGATCTATAAAAAAGAATGATCTTTTAGGAGTAATTATTCTTTTACCTGTGGAATTAACCCACCCATCTATTTAATCTCCAAATCTCCTATTTTTTATTCTATTTTTTTAAAATTAATATGCTGTTTTTGACTTATTTAATTTAAATTATAATATTGAAAAATTAGGAAAATTGCTATTTATTTTGTGATTCGAACTAATTAATTACTAAAATAAAAACAAAATAAAAATATATATTAAAATTGGTTTTATAAAAATACTAAAAAAATAGCATTATAATTAATTTATTTTCTGGAAAATGAATTTTTAGTAACTATTACCTAAAAATGATTTCATAGATCCATAAACTTCTATCATTACGGCTTCTATCTGTTCTAATAGATCATCAATAGTTATTTTTACATCATTATAACTTTCAATCTTACCCTTTTTTTCAGATTCAAGCTTTTTCATGGCTTTGGCCCGCATGGTAGCCGGCGACTTATTTCCTTTTAACAATTTCCTTTTTCTGGAATTATCTACATTTTCTATAGAAAATTCTTCTCGAATACTAGTTCGCATACTTAAATATTGAACTTCTGTAGAACGTATATCTCCTCTGATTTGCTCTTTCATATTTATTAAAATTTCTCGCTTTTCTTGAAGCTTTAAAATAGTTTTTCTAGATTCTGCAATAGAAGACATTTCTATCTCGAAGTCAATCAGATCGACTATAATTTTATTATAATCATTAATATCCATACTATATTTCCTCAATAATATTAATTTGTTTCAATTGACGGTTTAAGATCTTTAAAATAAAATCGTGCTGTTATTCATTTATGACATATGGTTTAAAAGAAATTTAATTCATTTTTTGATCTTTTTTGAATTAATTTATTTCTTTTTTTACAGGTTAGATTGTATTTTTATCCTGTACTTTCCATGTATAAAAATTTGGACACTAATATATATAAAATTAATTAATAATTAGTTCATAATTTTATTTAATGAGCAAGATTTTGATAAATCAGATTGATTATTTAAAAAACAAATTTTTAGCTTAAATTAACATATTCCTAACCAAAGACGGAATCTTCAAGGCTACTAAGATGAACGACTGTATGTTAATTTTTTAATAGTAATTTATAAAATAAATATTTTTAATTATTTTGAAAAAAAATGTTTAAATAACATCAATTATAATTCAATAGATAGTTTAAAAGAGTTAGCCTGAGAAATTTTTCCAAAAGGAATAAACTAATAAAAATATGATATTGAATTAAAAATTAATTTTGAATATTTATTCAATATTGTTGTTTTTAATCTTATTATTGAGCTGATACATGTGAGTAAAGATCCCATAAAAGAATATCTTAAGGACCCCGACAAAAAAGCAAAATATTTCCTTGCAATTGTAGTTGTAAGGATTATAGTAACGTTTCTGATGGTTATTGGTGTGTTTGTTCTTATTTTAAGACTTTTAGGCATAATTTAAGAATATTCTTTTTAATTTTCTCTTTTTATTTATTTAATAATCTTATTTTAAATATTTTTAATCGAATAAATATTTTCTTTAACTTTATTTCGAAGGTAATTAACCTTATTAAGGGCCTCGTCATATGTTTCTCCAGTTTGGAGAATGGTTACTAAAGGTTCTCCTTTTTCTATAATTGTATGTTCTTTAGGAATATCATAAACGCCAGGAATATTTATCTTACCAACTAATGATTTTTTTGGGGCGTAAATAATCTCTTTAACAGAATACTTTTCTACTTCAGGAGATTTTATTAACTCTCCTTCGCAAGCTTTTTTATGAGCATCTATTAAATTAATACCTAAAGATGATTCGGCACACTCGAAAGTTCCCTGAAACCGCGGATTTACTTCTATAATATAAATTTCTCCATTATTAATTATCATATCCACTCCATTGGATCCAATTAATTTAAGATATTTCACTACTTCCTGCCCAATTTCTTTTATTTGGTTGTCATCTCCGGGATAGGGCGTTATATTCCCACTATAAATAAATTTATTTCCTGATGAATCATTTTTATTAATGATCTGTGAGCTGCTGATTATGGATAATACCTCTTTTTTGGTAGATATGGCTGAAGAACTAACTTCGATACCAGAAATATATTCTTGCAAAATGAATTTTTCTTTTATGATGCTATTTAAATAATTATTTTTATCTCTATTATCTGACGACTCAGGATCCTCTGAAACAGTATGTGGCCTAAAAGAATTAAGATGGGATATACCATAACCTCCGGAACCATAAACTGGTTTAATTAGATAATCTTTTTCAGTGTTTTGATTGTTTATTTCCCAAGCTTCTTCTAATGAGGATAATAAAAATGTTTCTGGCAAATTAAAATGTTTCCTAATTTTTTTATATAACCTGTATTTATTTTCAATATTTTCCACATTTTTATTCCCTAGAACTTTAGATGAAGGGAAGTTTTGAGGTGAAATTCCAGCACATGGCATGATGTAGTCAATTTCATCTATCCACTCGGAACATAATTCTCTAAGTTCGAGTGGCCTATATGATTCTTGAAAATAACCACAAGAATAATATGGCTTTTGCTTCAACATGCACTTTTTATGATGGTAAGAATTAAAATCTGAGGTGCAAAAGTAGCTGGCAGAATATATCTCGTATCCTAACTCATATGCAGACTGGGCCAGAGGGCGGGTATTAACTCCAACAATGAGTAATTTTTCCATATAATTAACCTTAGAAATCTATAATATATTTAAATTAGTTTTATCGTTCTAATTATTATTTTATTAGTATTTAGATTTATTATAATGATTATAATATTATTTTAGAATTTCTACTTTAGAATTTCTAAAAATTTTTCAATATCCATTAAAAAATTTAGTAATCGTTATAATTTTTTATTTATGGAATCTTATTAATAAAATTAGTAAATATGATTTTAAAATAACTTCAATTAAAAATGAGAATATAATTAAATTAAAATAGAGATAGTCCCGAGCGGAGTCGAACCGCCGTCGCCGGTTCCAAAGACCAGCAGGATTACCACTACCCCACGGGACTATACGGGTTTTTGGTAAAAACTGCCCCTTAAATAGGGCAATCTCAATGTTTAATGGACTTCCTATTTATACTTATCGGTTAATGGCTTATGAATAAAATTGTTTGCTTGTGTAATATTCATTTTAATTATCTAAACACTTTAATTTAGTTTATAAAGGCAAAAAATTATTTATTTATACATTTTAAGAGAGTATATATTTTAATTTGGAGTATAATATGTTATTTTATCATTTATTGCGAAATTCTATTATAAAAAATCCTAAAAACAGCATGGATTAACTAGCCAATAGATTTTTTATAGGATTAATTCAATTATTATACTATTTTAATCTAATATTTTTAATCAGGTTTTTAAATATAATAAGTATAATAACTCATGGAGGACAAAAAATGAGCATATTTCTGATTATAAGTGGCATTATACTAGTTATAATATCAATTCTTCTTTTAATAATGACAAAAAAACTTCCAGAAGGCGCAAAGAGATCAAACTATCTGGTGGCTATTTTTTGCACTGCTTTAGCGGCCATTGTTTTAGTAATGGGTATTATATAAATTTAAATTAGAATTATAATGATTAGTGATTTATCTAACTTTTTATTAATTTTTTTATTATAATTCAAATAAACTAATTTGAATTTATTTTATAATTTTATTTATTGTTCATCCGGTGATAAATGAAAAAACAGAAACAATTACATCCCATCCTAAAACGGCTGTAAATGTGAAATATAATGTAGTAACTGTTGCTAAAATATATCCCGTCAATATTAAATATCCATCACATTCTAAAGAACCTAAAGCCAAAAATAATATGCTATATGCTGGTAAAAAGTCAGTGAGGGGCACTGGGAGAGGCAATATCAATAAAAGTGAGCAAAATCCCATTATTGCTGCATTAAATTTGTCTGTTCTGGATCCACTGCATAAAACAATGAATTTAGGATTTATAAATTTTTCTATGCGCCCCATAATGGGGATAATCCCATTTAAAATATTTTCCAGATTGTTTTTAGATATCTTATAATTCATAATCCTTTTTGGAAGTAGCATATGCTTGTTAAGAATGATACTCACACAGATTACGAATATGGCCAGGCCAAATGGAATACTACTTCCGGGAATTGATACTGGTAGCAAAAAAGGTCCGGTTAAAATGATGCATGTGAATAATTGACCTTCTTCTCCAATTATATCTAAAAACTCTTTTAATGTGGCCCCATCATCGTGAATTTGAGATGGAATTTTTGATATCCTTGATGAGAAAGTTGTGACACAATGATTTTTTTCTTGCAATTAATGCCCTCTTTATTTTAATAGATTAATAATTAGAATAAATAGGTCATTATTAATCTTTATTGGAACGATTTTTATCTGCTCATAATATAACTGTTTTAAATTAACATTTGAACGATAATTCTTAAAATAAGATTTAAACCTAATATTATTGGAATTAGTTTTATTAACTAAAATACCTTTCTTCAGCTTTTTTTAGAGGATAGCTCTTCATAGGATATATTATTTTTTATAACCTCTCTTGAAGATTATCTGTTAAAATATGTGGGAATCATTAGAATCATTATCATAACTATCTCAAAATAAATTATAAAAAAAAGTTCAAATATTGTTTCCAATATTTGATGAGGGAATTTTTAAGTTTTTTTCCATTAGATCCGTTATTTTTATTTGCTGCGGAGTTATTTTATAAATAAATCTAATTTAAGGCAGGCAATAATAGGTAAAGGGTCATCACCCATAGTAAAATTGTTAATATTGGTCTTAAAAGGGTGTTAACCACGAATTTCTCTTTCAAACCAGTATAAAAATGATTCATTGAACTGAAAGTGAAAAATACTAGTAAAACCATGTAAATTCCAAGATAAGCATAGAAACCCCAGTTTAAAAACCAAGCAAATATCATGGTAACTGTGATGGCCACAAAGTGCATTCTGGACTGTCTGCGCCACGCTTCACCTTGGTCACCATAACCCGCTACCTTTCCACCACCTTCTCTAAAGAAAATACCTTCTATTGAAGTGAAACCTGCTAAAAATACTGTGCTTAAAATTGCAAAAATAGAAAATTGTAACTGAGGATTATTATTGCCTAAATAAAATGCGAAAAATATCCCCAAGGCTACACCAGCCCAACGCATTATTTCCAAAAAACGGTTTATTTTAGTACTTGCCGTCATATAATGACTCCCTAATTAATATTCCATATTAATAATCTGTTCTAATAATCATAAGTAATTTTTGAAATAATCCTTCTTATTTTAGGCCCTTTTATTATTTTTCATTTATTTATCCGACCCATATGTTCGCTAAACTGAACTATAACGAATATAGTTTTTTTTGGAGCGGGGGTTTAGAAATAATTTAAAAACATTATTTTCTAAATTACAAATATTAACAAAAAATATTCTGGATTTTTAACTTATTAAAAATAAATTTGCTGGTTATAAGACCTTCATGGCTCCAGGCCATAGATCAATAGTCCCAATATAAAACCAATTATTCCAAAAGCAAGAAGGGCCATTAATGATGAATTTAAAACTGCAGAAAGCAAAAGTTGGTTGCCGATCATTCCCCAAATAAAAAAAACTAATCCACCCAAAACAGCAAGCAATAAACCTATTTTTATTGAATATTTTAAACGGCCTAGCATTGATATTCCATCCTAGGCTCAAACAGGCTTAATAATAAAATCTTAACTAAAATAAATTCAAATAAACTCATATTATCAATAATAAAGTCAAATAAAAGAAAAAAATTAATAATTTATTTTAAGATTCTTTTTTACTCCTTAAAATAGTAGCTCGTTTACTCAAATGTGCTGTTTGATCAGTTAAGCCTACCATTTCGTCTGGAATTTCATCTAGCTTTTCACCATATTTCAGGTTATCACTAACGGTTTTTTCTTTTCTTATAAAAGTTCCAGCATAGATGTCAAAACCAAAAGGAAGGTGAGGTTCACTAACTTCTTTTACTTTCTCAATAACAGCTTCATCAGATATTTCCATCAATATTCGGCCGGTTTTAACTTGTAAATCTATTTCTTCACCTTTAACGATGATTACTCTACGATCTGGATGACCTATTTCTGATTCAGGTAGGCGCTCTCCTTGCAAAACCATCCTATGGATGCCTTCAATTTCATTTAGTTCTCTTAATAAATTTTCAGTAGTATCAGCACTTAAAATTCGGTATGGAAAGATTTGTATATCCACTTTATCGCCTCTAAGTTTTTGTAAAGTTTAACTATTAGACTATTGTATATAGCATATTTGATTTATAAGTTATTTGATAATGTTTTCTAAATTTTAGTTTTAAATTAAAATAAAAACATTATTTATCATATACTCGAAATTAATTTTAAATTATTATTCAATACTAAAAAATAAAAATTAAAATAAATTGAATTCAATTCTCTTTTTCAAAAGTTTCCCTAACTTCTTTTAGTTTTTCAACTATGGGAATCATTTGAGGACACATTTTTTGACATTCTCCACACATATTACATGCAGAAGCTCGTTGCCGTTCAGTTAAAAGGGACATATATTGCATTTGAAGGGCCTGTGCATCATTGAACATATAGGCATGGTTTAAAATATCAAAATTTTTAGGAATATCTACTCCTTCTGGGCAAGGCATACAATAACCGCAGGATGTGCATTCTACTTCTATTTTTTCACGATAACTCATTCTAACTTCTTTAATGATTTCTTTGTCATTTTTTGTGAAAGAATTGGCTAAGCCGTGCAGGGCAAAACCCATATTCTCTTTAATTTGCTCTAAGGTTGACATTCCACTAAGAACAATATCAACTTCTTCGTAGTCCCAGAGATATTTCAAAGCCCATTCTGCAGGAGCTTTAGGTTTATCGGCCAGATCCCAAATTTCCTGTACTTCTTCTGGAATGTTTTGAGTTAAACAACCTCCACGCAGAGGTTCCATTATAACTGTTCCTAAATTCTGACTTTTAGCATATTTAAGGCCTTCAACTCCAGCTTGATAATGTTCATCCATGAAATTAAGCTGAATCTGACAAATATCCCAGTCATAAGAATCAATAACCTCAAAAAATAGATCTATTTCACCATGAAATGAAAATCCAGTGTAATTAATCTTTCCTTCTTCTTTTGCATGGTCTAAGAATTCAAAAACATTGTTATTAATTAGGTTTTCCCAGTAATCTGGTTTTAAAGAGTGTAAAAGATAAAAATCTAGTTTTTCCATCTTCAAAGCTTCAAGCTGCTGATTCAAATAGTTTTCCATATCATTCTGACTTTCAATTAACCAGCTAGGCATTTTTGAGGCAATAAATGTATCTGCAATGTAATGGGGATGTTTTTCAAAGAAATCTCCCAGGAACTTTTCACTTTTCCCATTGTGATAGGGATATGCGGTGTCAATGTAGTTTATTCCATTATCTAAAGCATATTTTAGCATTTCTGATGATTTTTTCTCATCAATATTGCTATAATCATCATTTTTAACGGGTAAGCGCATGGCTCCCATTCCTAAGATGGACACATTTTCATTTGTTTTACCTAATTTCCGATAAAGCATTTTTTTATTTCCCCTTTGATTTCTGGTGATTGTGATAATTCATTTTCTGAAATCGCATTTAAACAGTTTCCTTAAACTAATGCAATTAATATTTTTAAATTAATTAGATATTCATTATTATTTATATTAATATTTTTAAATGAATTCTAAATTAAAATAATCTTGAATTTAATAAAATTAAATAAATATTTTGTAAATATCTTTAAAACTATAAATTTCTATAATCCTAAAATCCGAAAAAAACCAATAATGAAATTCAAAAAAAATTATTTCAATTTTAAATAAATTTTAAATAAAATAAGCAGTCTTTATTCCAAGAGCAATGGCCACAAATATTTTTTATTTGAGAAAAACTAATAATCTCGTTTATTGTTCTGAGAATATCTTTATAAATGTATTCTTGACCACATTCTAGCTTTAACAAATTTATAGTCAAATCATCCATTTCTTTAATTCTTTTTTCAGATTCAGGGAATTGTGAGCAAATATTTTTCTCTAATCGAGTTTTCTCTAGGTGTGGACAGTGAGTGCAGATGTCATCGCCATGATTAATAACTTTTATTTTTTTAGATATGACATCCGGTAGGCCTTCATTTAAAAAATATATGATTTGATTCATATTATTTATAAAATCTGCACTGTAACCTTTTCCCTGAAATCCCTGGATGCAGAGGAGATGATGTGCTCTGATACGAATGGTATCAGAATACTCTCCAATTTTTTGACTGTTCAATATCTACTTCTCCCTCAAAGGGTTCTTTAGGCATTATAACTTTGGTAAATGCAGAAGCTCCAGCAACTTTTATTAAATCCCCAATAACAAATGGAATTAATCCCATGGCCAGTAACTGCCAGATTCCAGGGAAACTTCCAGTAGTTGTAGACATCCATAGTCCCAGACCAACTAGTCCCGGCACGTAAATTAAAACGAAGCTGGCAAATATCATGAGTCCAAACATAGTGGTGAAACTTCTTGCTCTGATGTATTTATCTGCAAAATGGCCTAAGAAAAGGGAAGCTAATACAAATCCAATCAAATAACCTCCGGTGGCACCTAAAGCAATTCCATATCCTCCGGTCATTCCTGCAAACCATGGAACGCCTAATATTCCTATACCAATATACATAATCTGGCTTAATCCTCCCCAGTATCTTCCTAGGACTATTCCAGCTATTAAAACTGCGAATGTTTGGGCGGTTATTGGTACGGGAGTCCAGGGCAATGGAATTATTATTTGGGCCATCATTCCAGTTATGCAAGCCATGAAAAATGCCATAACTGCTTTGTAAGCCAATGATTGATGACTTCTCCATTTAAAAAAGTCAAAACGTTTTTTATAATAATTATTTAAAGTTACGTTCAATTCAAATCCTCCAATATTTTGGATGCTGCTTATTCAATTCATTTAATTAGCTAATAATTTTTCCAAAATTTTTATCAAATTCATTAGTAATTTAGAAATAGGAAGAATATACTTCCTTAATTAATTAGGTGACAGTATTATAAAAACTTTATTTTAAAAATATATCAATTGATAATAATTCTGTTATTCTGTAGTATGAATTAATAAATTAGAATATTATTATTATTATTATTATTAAATTTTAGAACTTACTTGAAAATAATATAAAAAAAACTAAAAATAAACTCAATAAAGAAACTGATTAAATATTAAATATTGGGATATTATTGGATTAGATAGTTTCTAATTTTGTTCTAGTTGATTAATGCGATCTACATATTTTTCTATTTTGAACTTTCTTTTCAATCCATTGGCATTCATGTAACGAACCTTTCCAAATATTTCTCTTTCCTTCCAGGCCCTATCATGTTTTCCAAAACACCATGCAACACCAGTATACCCATTGGGATCTCTTCCATCAATTTCATATTTGTCATTTAAATACACTGCAATATCATATGCATTTCTAGGATCATTAGTCCACTCTAAGATTTTTTTACCCCAATACATCCGCATATAACCGTGCATTTTTCCAGTAATAATCATTTCCTTTTGAGCGGCATTCCAGTAAGGATCGTGTGTTTTAGCGGTTTCAAGCTCTTCTAAAGTGTAAGTATACTCCCTAATATCATTTCGATGTTCCAACAATGTTTTTTTGGCCCAATCTGGTAAACAGTCAAATCTATCGTAATTATCATTGTAATGGGCCAAATTCATACTTAATTCTCTTCTTATTATTAATTCTTCCAGGAATGAATCTTTACCAGGACTTTCTATTTTAGAAACTTCCAATGCTAAATATAATGGTGAAATTTGGCCAAAATGAAGATAGGGACTCATATTTGAAAGATAATCTTCTGCAGGGTCATTTCTCAAGTCTTCAAATTTGTCGATTTTATTTTCCACAAAGGAATGAAACAAATTCAAAGCATTTTCAGTACCTCCTTGGAAAATGCAGGGACTTATATCATCCTTTAATTTCAGGTTTTTAATAGATTTTTCCAAGCTTTCAAGGTCGAATTTTTTAAAATCTTGGCCTGAATTTGATTTTAAATCAAAATCTAAAGAACTTTTTTCAAGCAACCGTTCTTTAAGCGGAACCATAAAATAATCTAATTCGCGATGAATCTTTTTTCTAATGGTCCCGGCAGAATATTCTTCTTTAGGGGACGTTGTTTTAATGGGTACTATTACATTAGATTCTAATTGGATTAATGGGCATTTAATATTGGAATTGACTTTTTCTAGCCATTCTCTCTGAATTTTCAAATAGCCCATATCGGTAATTATCAATGAAGCATTTCTTGAAAGTTTAATAGCTCCTTTCGCAGAATTCTCCTGTAATGTAACCATATTGATGTTTCTTTTTTCTAAAGATACTGCAGTTTCTTTTAAACCTTGAATTAAAAAGCAAAAATGCCTATAATTGGCATTGGGAAAATCATTGTTAATTCCAAAATAAGTGATAAGTGGCTTTTCCAGCTCATTAGCTTTTTCAATCGCATATTCTAATGCATGATTGTAATGACTTCTAGGAGATGCTTGCATCCAGTAAAGAATATAATCTCCTTTTTGAATGGGATTTGAATTCAAAAATTCTATTCTCTCATTTTGAATCAATATTTAACCTTCTTTTTTTAATTGTGTTTTAATTTATAAAATTCAATTATCTAGCCCAAATAAGATGATTATCTAATTTATTATTATCATCATCATCATCATCATCGTTGGATTGTTGTGACTGGCATTAATTCTGGAGGGTATGGTTGAAAAAAGGACTGTTTAGTTAAATAATCTTGTTCAAATCTAATTACCCAGGATTTTAACAGATTAAGACATACTAATAGTGGCATTATTCCTTGCCGGTATTTTTCAAGGGAATCTAGGAAAAATAGTTTTTCCTCGTGATTAAGTTTATCTGATACGTATCCAAAAACATGCATCAGTACATTAATATTTGAAGGAATTTCTGGAGGTTTTTTGAGAATTTTACTTAACATATAACCATAATTTAAGAATAAATCATCATTAGAATAATTTTTCTGATTACCAAGCATTTGGCCCATTTCTTTAACTATATTTTGATTGTAGGCCATTAGTAAAAACTTATTTTGGCTATGGAAATCAATTAATTCAGAAACTTTTTGACTTTTTTTCACATTTCTGAAGTCAGATAAAGTGTAAATCGCGGTTAAAAAATCTTCTCTTATTTGTAAATTTCTTAAACGCCCTTCATCCTCTACAGGAGTATATGGGAATTCATTAAAAATAGAATTTGCAAAAAGGCCTATGCCATCTGTTTTTGGGCGAGAATTTCCGGGATGTGGATAGACTCTAACCGCCTTTACACCACATGAAGGAGACTTATTTTTTAAAATAAAACCATCCATATCTGTTAATGAGCTTAAAAAAGCGCTGGAAAATTCTTCCATACTTTGAGTTAAATTGAGATCCTTGGAAGGCTGTATAAGATTTATTTCTCCATTTATTTCCACTAATCTAATGGGGTCTCTTGGTATTCCTAAGCCGATTTCTACTTCTGGACAAACTGGAATAAAATTAATGTAATTCTTTAACTGTTTAATAAAGGGGCTGGCAATTATAAGTCCATTATAACGGCAAGATTCAAATTCTATACATTTACTGACTACTAAATTAGGGGTTTGATATTTTTTCAAAATAACTCCTCCTCAATTTTAAATGTTGGTTAATAAATCAAATATAGTTGAAATTAATTAGTAACAATGTATATGTTATTACACAATTAAATAATAATTCATTCCTAAATGTTATTTATTATTAATATTTATTTAAAATTCAATATATAATTATTTAAATAACTTAATTAAAAAAATCAATTAGACTAAAATAAATTAATTAAAAATTAAATTAATTAACTAAATTCAATATATTTAAGATGAGTCATCGAAATTATTTAGTAATTTAACTATTAAGTAAATCCTTAATCATTAACAATAGATATGAATTACGGAAAATAACTAGGTGATGAATAGTTCATAATTATCTTTTAAGAATTAGAATTAAATCGATTCATATAGCCTTTTTAATAAGAATAAAACTAATCTGAGACCATGAAAACTTATAATATATTGATACTGGAGGATGTTCCATTTGATGTGGAGTTAATGGAGCGTGAAATAAAAAAATCAGGTATTGATTTTAATTCAAGAACAGTTGAACTTGAAGAAGATTTTTTAAGAGAAATAAATGAATTTAAACCTGATTTAATTTTAGCTGATCATTCGCTACCTCACTTTGATGGTATTTCTGCCATGGAAATTGCCAAGGAGAATTGTCCAGAAGTACCATTTATATTTGTCAGTGGAACTATTGGGGAAGAATTTGCAGTAGATGCTCTTAAAAACGGTGCAACAGACTATGTTCTAAAAAGTAATCTTTCTAAAATTGTTCCAGCAATTAAAAGGGCCATAGAAGAGGTTAAAGAACAACAAAAACGTAAAAATGCTGAAGAACAACTGATAAAAAGTCACTGGCAGCTAATGGAAGCCCAAAAAATAGGCCATATTGGGAGCTGGGAATGGGATATTCATTCAGGAACTATGGATTGTTCGGATGAATTTTATAGAATTTCTGGTATTGAAAAAGAAACTTTTAATGCTAATTTTGACTCTTTCATGGATAGAATTCATTTTGATGATCAGAAGTCAGTTTCTGAAAGTATAAACAATTCTATAGATAATTTAATGCCTTTTTCTGCAGAATATAGGATATCTCGACCTAATGGTGATGTTAGATTTGTTTCGTCCCATGGCGAAGTTATTCATGGAGATCATGGTGAAGTTTTACGAATTATCGGAACTGAACAAGATGTTACACGTCGTAAAATTGCAGAAGATAAATTAAAAGAATCTTTAAAAGAGAAAGAGTTACTTTTACAGGAAATACATCACAGGGTAAAAAATAATTTACAAGTTATTTCCAGCTTACTTAGACTTCAATCTTATCATATTAATGATCCAGAGGCTTTAGAAATTTTTAGAGAAAGCCAGAATAGGGTTAGTTCTATAGCTCTGGTGCATGAAAAATTATATCAATCTCAGGATATGGGATGTATTGATTTTTCAGATTATCTAAAAAGTTTAACTGGTGATCTTTTACATTTTTTCCCTACGGACTCCAGTAGAATAAAATTAAAATTAGAATTAGATGACGTTAAATTGAATATTGAAACTGCTATTTCTTGTGGCCTTATTGTTAATGAACTTTTGACCAATTCACTTAAACATGCTTTCAAACCATCAGAAAATGGGGAAATTTTCGTGGGCCTTAGTAAAGACCGGGAAAATAATAAAATTATCCTTAATGTAGCTGATGATGGTCAGGGTTTACCTTCTCAATTGAACCTGGATAAAATCGATAGTTTTGGTTTAGAATTGGTTCAACATCTAAGTAAGCGAATAAATGGTGAAATGGTTATTGATAGATCTAAGGGGACTAGATTTAAAATTAGTTTTCAGGAATTAAATTACAGGGGAAGAATACCTAATGGCAAATGAGAAAATAATTATTGTGGAAGATGAAGAACTAGTTGCCCAGGATATAAAATTGATTCTGGAAGATTTAGGTTATCATGTTCCAGCTATTACTCCATCTGGTGAAGAGGCTCTTCTAAAAATAGAGGAATACTGCCCGGATTCTGTTTTAATGGATATCATGCTGGAAGGTGAAATGGATGGGATTGAAACTGCTCAGAAAATTTCTGAAAGGTATGATATTCCTGTTGTTTACCTAACTGCATATAGTAATAAAGAAATTTTACAAAGGGCCAAAAAGACAGAACCTTATGGATACATACTTAAACCTTTCAAAGAAAGAGATCTTCAAATTAATATTGAAATGGCATTGTATAAACATGAAGCCCGTAAGAGTCGTCTTCAACTTATCCAGCAAAAAGCAATCAATAAATACTTAGAAAAATCTCTGAATGAAAAAGAGACATTAATGCGTGAAATTCACCACCGAGTTAATAACAACCTTCAAATTATTATCAGTCTTCTTTCGCTACAATCAAAATATTTTGAAGATGAACGGGTACATGATTTTTTCAAGGATTATGTCAACCAGCTCAAATCAATGTCTATGATACATGAAAGAGTTTATCAGTCTGATGATTTATCTAGCATAGATTTTAATCATTATCTGGTTGGTCTAGCTTCTCAGTTATCCAGTTCTTATAAAAAAGATCCAAATATCAATATTACTATTAATTCCGATGATGTTTTTCTCAATGTTGAAACCGCAATCCCTTGCGGACTAATTATCAATGAAATTCTCAGTAATTCCCTAAAACACGCTTTTTTAGATTTGTCTGAAATTGAAAAAGGAGAAATATTGATTGAGCTTCGTTCTGATAAAAGAGGTAGATATGCTCTTTTCATAAGTGACAATGGTGTTGGAATACCTTCTGATGTTGAATTCCCTTGTAAAGGATCTTTTGGATTTAGAATGGTTAACACACTTATTAATCAATTAGGCGGTTCTGTAGAATTTGATGGAACTGAAGGTACTTCTTTTAAAATTAATTTTGAAGAATTAAGATACACTGAACGGGTAAAATTAGATTATAAAGATGATAATTAATTTATTTATTTTTATTAGTTATTTATTTCAATGTTTTCTAAAATAATAAATTTTTAAAATTAATTTAAAAATTAATAAATACATTTTATTTTAATGAAGCTTGGCCCGATCATAAACATTCCTAAGGGTTTGCATATCCACACTGGTATATATTTGGGTTGTAGACAGGTTGGAGTGTCCCAATAATTGCTGAATAGCTCTAATATCCACTCCGTTCTTTAACAGATGGGTTGCAAAAGAGTGCCTTAGAATATGGGGGGTAACTCTCTTTTTTATGCCGGCCATTTCAGCATAGTTTTTTATCATCATCTGAACATAGCGAGGAGTTAAATTATTTCCGAATCTATTCAAAAACAAGTGTTCTCCTTGATGGAACCTAACTTCTATGTAAGTATCAATTAATACTTGGGTTTCTTCATCAAAAAGCACAATACGATCTTTTTCACCCTTTCCTCGGATTCTAAGTGTCCTATCCTCCAAATCAACGTCATCAATTCTTAATGAAACTAGTTCGGATACTCTAAGTCCTGAAGAGTAAAGTAATGCCAGTATTAATCTGTTTCTGAGTTTATTGCTGGTTTGAAGGGCCGAATCTCCCTCTTTTGGCCCATCACAGTTCACTGCATTGATTAATTTTACTACTTCGCCCTCATTGAGGGATTTAGGTAGAGATTTGGTTCTTTTAGGTGTTTGAACATCCTTTAAAAAATCAATATCATTAAATTCTAAAAATTTCTTAACCACAACTGTAACCAGGTAAATATAATTTTGAGAAACGTTTTTTTCTCTTTTAAGGTATTGTATATATCTTTTGAATGACCTTAAAACTCTTCTATCATCATAAAGATCTTTTTCAGTTAATAAGAATTTATAAAAATTATTTACGATTGATTTATATGTTTTAATAGTATTCCTTGAATAATTTCTGATTTCAAGTTCTATAAGATACTCTTCAATCATATCTGGAAAATCAAAGACCTCTAGAACTGTTTTTCTCTCTCCATCACTAGACTCTGCAGGAAAATTCTGCTGAAAACTTCCAGAATCTACTGTAGATGCTCTGCCAATTTGTTGGGAATAGGGATTCATCATATCAGACATTTTTATTTATTCTTACAATATTCCATAACACTCATATTCTCATTAAATACCTTTTTAATGTATTTATTCATCAAAAAGTGTATTAGTTTAATATAATATTAAATTCAAATTACTCAACTTATTCTTATGCAATGTTGAACTATTTGATTATTTAGATGGGCTATTGTAGTTATAATATGTCTTTATATTATTTTTTATAAATAACTTTTCCTTAAATTTCTACATATAACTACGGTCAACGTTTTCATTTTGATATTTCTTATTGTGAGGATTAACTGATTGCTGGGAGCTAGTTAAATCTTTTTGCAATGCATTTTCATAAGTTTTATATCGTTGAATAATTTGATCTTCAATGGATATGGCCTTTTTAGCAGCTAGTTTCATATGTTCTTGGGTTATATATGGATTTTTGTCCATAACTGCCATATCTCCCGCCATTCTAATTACTCCTCCTAAATCTCTTAATCGGAGGGTAAATGCATCATCTTTATCATCGATAACTTTAGCTCGTTTTTCGGCTTCTTTAACCAGGACCTTAATAGCGTCTAATGTAGCATGGGGGATTTTTCCATCAATTTCTATTTCTTGAGCGACAAATTGGGCTAATTTAGCTTCATTTTCTTCATTAATAGGCATGGTGGTATTCATTAAGATTTCATATCCTTCTCCATGGATACGTGATCTTAATGGGGGTAATATGTGCTTTAAATCAACTATATTGCAAGCTCCTACAAAAATAAAATCACATGGAACATTTTCTACTCTGACTGAACTTCCTGCACTTTGCGGATTTCGCCCTACAATTGGAAAAACCTTGTCTTGCATGGCACTAAGAATAAATCTCTGCAAGTGGGAGATATGAACTACTTCATCTACAAATAAAACTCCTTCATGAGCTTCATGAATTGCTCCGGGAACTACACGTTCATAAGGCTGAGTTCCAAGATCCGGATGTCCTCCATATGGATCGTGTCTAACATCTCCTAGTAATTCTGTTTCACTAGCACCGGTAGCTTGGATGAAGAATTTTCTTTTAAGAGGAACTACCACGTGCATGGGTTTTTCATCTACTAATTCTCTTCGTTTTTCCAGGGCTTTTTGATCAAGAACTTTGATCTGGTCTCCTCCCAATCTCTCATAAATTACTACCTCTTCTCGACCATTTATTTCACGAGTAGTAGTTACTCTATCTTGAGGAATGTTTACTGGTCCGGAACTCATTTCAAACATGCCTAAAAGGTCTCCCAAATGTTTTCTTCGGGTATTAATATGTGAAAATTTGTCCCCTCCACAATTAGGGCATATACTTTCATATACACTATTATAATCTCCACAATGCATACATTTAAATCCTAATCGTTCCGAAACAGCATTTGGGACATTTTTAGGATCTATAAATTCTCCTTCTGCTTTTTCAATAGCTATTTTATCTGCTATGATTTCTTTTCGAGTTTTAATTTCTATAAAAGGACGTTCTGGTCTCTCAGGGTTGTGAACGGCACTTATTTCCTCAGAAGGTTGAGTTAAATGAAAAGAAATGGCCTGAGCAATAAGAGATTTTCCAATTCCTGGCGGGCCTACTAGTAAAAGATTTCTTCTTTGCTTTGCTGCAATTTTAACGACTTGGATAATATCTTCATGTCCTATAACCCTTTCTAGAGGATCTTTAGGAATAATAATATCTTTACTGGTTTCAATATTTTCCGGATTGTTTTTGATATTTATGTACATCTTGATGCCTTCTTGCATTATTTAGTACAATTTATCTATAATTTCCTTCAAATTTTCTCATAATAATTTTTATTAAACTTTGAATGGAATTATTATAACAGTTGGAATTTAATTTTGAATTTAGCTATTAAAAATTATAAAAAAATAAAATTTGGAAGAAATCTTCCGTTTTTGTTTATAATATTCTTTTTTTAAAGAATATTTAATATAAGATTATAAATCTTATTTATTAAATTAGCGAGTAATTAATTTCACTTTTTCAGGCTTTTTGACAATTTCCCCAGATCGAATGGCAACGATATGTTTAATACCTTTCTCATGGGCAATATCAAGAAGTCTCTGACTAACTACACCGTCAAAAACTACAGCGTAGGGGTGGTTATTAATTCTTTTTAATTCATCGTATAAATTTTCTACTTTAACTTCTTTTAAGATGTTTAAAGCATCATCTAATATCTCAGCATTCCCAGAACCCTCTAATTCGTCCAAGATGTTTTTGAGAACCACCATTTTATCTTCACTCTTAGGTTCTACTTTAATGCCTAAATCATGTAACATTTGTTCTATAGGCATTTTATCTCTAAGAGCAACCATAATCTCATCTTTACCCAAATCTTCTACTTCTTTTCCTCTAGGAGCTCGAGTAACGTAATCAATTTCTCCTACTTGGAGAAGTTCTTTTAAAATCAGTTCTCCACCCCTATCACCGTCTACAAATGCAGTAACGGTCTTTTTACGGGTTAAATCAGCCACAGTCTTTGGAACACTTACGCCTTCCACAGCAATGGCATTTTTAATTCCATGTTTTAAAAGATTTAGGACATCAGATCGACCTTCTACTACTAGAATGGCGTCTGAAGTATGGACATTTGGGCCTGCAGGGAGTTTTTCATCCCCAAAATCGGTTATTTCGTGGATACGCATGGCCTCTTTCACTTCTTCAATCATTTTCAGACTTTCAGGAGTGACTTCATCCATCATTCCGGCATAAATTTCTTTTGCCCGGTCCACTACTTTTTTCCTTTTAACTGCACGAACATCTTCTACTTTAGAAACTTGAATATAAGCCTCGCAGGGCCCTACTCGGTTTATGGTCTCCAAAGATGCAGCTAATATGGCGGTTTCTACTCGGTCTAGACTGGAAGGTATAACAATTTCTCCTTTAGATCGACCTCCTCGGGAGGTGATATTTACTTTAATTCGACCTATTCTCCCAGTTTTTTGTAGTTCTCTTAAATCTAAATCATTACTTAAAAGCCCTTCTGTTTGGCCAAATATGGCACCAACCACGTCAGGCTTTTCCACGATTCCATTAGCATTAATTTGAGCGTGAATGAGATACTTAGTTGTACTTATTTCTTCTGCTTTTCCCATGTTAAGCCTCCCTAATTACTTAGATACTTGCAGGGATAATTTAGTTATCAATTAATAGATGATCTGTAATGTTTGATAATAAAACCCATTACAGATGGATAACAGTGATCACCAACAGCATCCAGAAGGATAAACATCAAGTTCCAGCTT
>DAWK01000116.1 GCA_002509745.1 Methanobacteriaceae archaeon UBA349
TTAACAGAATTGACTTCTTCTTTAATATATTTATCCAGCCAACCTGTTCGTTCTAATAAAGGATCAATATACTCTTTTCTGGTTTTATGTTCACTAATCTGTGATACATCATCAGTATAAGAGTCCATAATAAGTTAAATGTAATACTAATATTTAAAAATTGTCTTATAGTTTAGAGCAATCATTAACAATTCCAACCCATAACTAATTTAATATTCTACAAAAACCAAATTAATTAATAACAATATTCATCCAATTATCTCAAAAAAAGGAGAAACCCACATGTCCAAACCAATCCCACCCATATTCATATCACACGGGGCCCCTACCCTGACCTTAGAAGACATTCCGGCCCGAACATTCCTAAAAGAGCTGGGAGTGAAATATAAAAATATAAAGGCCGTTTTATGTATATCCGCCCATTGGGAAACTTCGGTGCCTGAAGTTACCACCAATCCTTCACCCAATACCATACACGACTTTTATGGATTTCCTGAAGAGCTTTATGAAATAAAATACTGGGCCCCTGGCTCACCAGATTTAGCCAGGAAGACCTACAACATAATAGAGAACGCAGGCCTGGAAGCTTTGAAAAACCATGACCGGGGCTTCGATCATGGGGCGTGGGTTCCCATGAACTTAATGTTTCCCGAAGCTGATGTTCCTATCATTCAACTATCTATACAACACCACATGAATCCGGCCCGGCATATGAATTTAGGAAGTGCTATTAGTGAATTAAAAAATGAAGGAATTTTAATTATGGGTAGTGGTGGGGCAGTGCATCCCCTTGGTTATGCATCCTTTAGAGTTGGTGCTAAACCTGACCAGTGGGCCATTGATTTTGAGGCCTGGTTGACTAAGGCTGTTACTAGTGGTGATGAGGATTCTCTTTTAAACTACAGAAGAATATCACCTTATTCTGAGAGGGCCCATCCTTATCCAGACCATTTAATGCCGCTTTTAACTGTTTTTGGAGCTGCGGATAATAAAGAAGGTAAAGTGGCCCATAAAAGCTGGTATGCTGGTGATTTAGGCCTGGGGGCCTATATTTTTGATGATAAATAAAAAATAATTATTTAAATTAAATTGAGTTGCTATCATTAATTCATATTGAATTATCCCCTCTGATTTAAAAATTCATCAGCCATTTTACGGGTTTTAGGGCTTTTACTGTCCCTTTGATTTTTAACAAATTCACCAATAGATTTTTTATCATCTATTAAATTGTAAATATCACTTAAAGCTCCAATTACATAGGATTTTATCATTTCAATCTGTTTGCCCTCATGAATATTATCAATGTCTAATAGTTTATTTAGAATTTCCGGTCTTAAATCAGGTTTATTTCTAAAAATAACTGCTGAATTCAGGGCTACATGAGATGATATCATGGCCCTGGTACCACCGAGTAGAGCAAAATAATCCTCAAATATCTCTTCAAATTTGTTTTCATCATCTACCAATGTTAAATTAGCCAGTATATACACCGAAATATATTTAGAGTAGTTATTTTTACTGTAGAGCATCTCTTTAAAAAAATCCCAGTGCAAATAAAGAAATTCAGGGTCCATTTTGCTCAGAAAAAGTAGACTTTCAAAAGAATTAGATCTAACAATATCATCTTTAGAAAGAATACCGGCCAATAATGTTTTAAGTGAATCAACATCTTCTATAGCTACCTTAGCTGTTGATTCAACATCCAAATTTTTATTTTCTAAATTAAGCATATAAATCATCCATTTACTATTTTTATTTATTGAAATAGATTAATATTTTGACACAAATTGAAATGGAATAGAAAAAAATTTCAAAAAAATTGGATGAATTATTTAATCCAATAATTTTCGGGCCTTCACCGCAGCATAAGTCTTTCCTTTGTAATTAAATGGTGCTGGAATGGCCTTTCTTGGGCAGAAAGAAGTACATCTTAGACAGTAAACACATTTCATGTTATTAACCGGAAATTCATCATTAGATGCCATGGTTATATTGTCAATAGGGCACATTTTTACGCACTGGCCACATTTGTTACACTTTTCCATATCCGGAGCCATTTGAAAGAATTTTTGATTTAAATTAGATTCAGTTATCTTTAAACCAATAATTGAAGTGTAATATAGTAAATCTGAAATCACAGGGACTCTTCCCCATTTGGATTCACCATTAATTATGTTTTGAGCATATTTTTCCGCTTCTAAAAGGCCTATTTGAATTTTATTCTTATTGGTGGCCTCATCTTGAACATAGAAAATATTAGGGGGCATTACAATCTCTTTAGCACCAATAGGATCATATCCTTTCTTTTTGACTATTTCCCTCACCGGACCTACAATTCCACCAGAAAAACCCCCTAAAGTATCCACCATGAAGATATTCGTTCCATTGGCCTCAGGCAGGGCTTTAATAAAATCCCAAACAAATTCATAAGTGGATAATTCTGCCACTGGAAATCCTAAACCAATAGTATGTTCTAAATTAATTTCATCAGGATTGGAATCTTCAATTTTCAGTAAATTTGCTTCAATGCCATTATCCTGGAAAGTTTCCACCATCTTTTTGGCCACTAAAAACGTGTTTCCAGTTCCTGAAAAATAATATAAATCTACATTTTGCATTTTCATATTAACTACCTCTTTTAGGAATACCAAATGAATATTTTATTGCGCCTTTAGGGCATGATGATATACATTCACCACATAAAATACATTCTAAATCTTGCATATCCTTATTTAATACATTTTCTTTAACATTAAGACTCATAGGACAATCTTTACAGATGTTGCACCCCACACATAACTTTTTATCTGATTCAATATGGAGTGATGGCCACCTGATGAAATTCTTTATTTTAGTTCCGATAATCATAAATGGAGCTATAAAACAAAAATAGTGACAATTAGCTCTTTTTCCAGCTAAAATTGCTACTAAAATTGTTGTTATTAAAATTCCATAGTAAATAACATACATAAATGGTTCTGAGATAGAAATTCCATATTTAGTCATGAATAATGGATCAATGGTAGTTAAACCGCCTGCTAAAATTGCCATAGAAGCTATTATTGCAATCCAGGGGACAAAAATGAAAAATTTTATCCAGTTGTATTTCCCGCCTCTTGTTTTTTGGTTATTTATGGTAAAACAATACTCTTGAACCCCACCTGTAGGACAGGCCCATCCACAGAATGCTCTGCCAAAGAATAACGATAATATAAACAAGCCTGTGAAAGTTAAAAAGCTCCCCGTGATTATACCCAATGATGCACCCCATATGATTAAAAATGGTGAAAAATAAAATATAGTAACTGGAAATAATAAAAATGAAAGAAGTAGCGTAAGTTTTCTAATTTTTTGTGGTTTACTGAACATATTTGAACTTCCATGTCAATTATTCATAATTAAAACGAATTTTAAATAAAATATAATTTTTTTTCTAAATTCAAAACAATTAAATTGATTTAGATTTTACTACCGGTTTGATGAATTTCTCTTCAAAATGTTCCACAACTTCATCCAGTTGCAGGCTGTTATCAAAAATCATATAACTCAAAATTCCATCCAAAGCAGCCATCAAGGTTATAGCACTTGTTTTAACATTGTGCGGGATGAATTCACCAGATTGAATCCCCATAGTAAATGCTTCCTCAAAATAATTTATGTAATCAACAGTGTAGTCATGATAATAACTTAAAAGCTCTTGATTATCCAGAACCTTGGCCAGTGATAAAAAGAGAAAGCTGGTCTCTTTAGGGTGTTCTATCCAGAAGAGAATGTATTTTTCTATATAGTATAGTATTCCCTCCTTAACCGAACCACATTGTGAAGCTTTGAGGATTATTTCCCCCATTTCTTCCATCATTTTTTCATTAACCGCCATCAAAATCATGTCTTTACTTTCAAAATGATGATAAAGGCCCCCTTTACTAATTCCTGCTTCCTGTGCAATGGATTCCATAGTGGTACCTTCGTATCCTTTTTTTAAAAAAACATCCATGGCTGCTCGAGTAATTTCATTAATACGTTTTTCTTTAGGTTCTCTTTTTGACATTATAATCTTCCTTAAAAACCGACGGTCGGTATTTAATAATAATGTTGATTTCATATATAAATATAATCATTTAAAAAAAATTTGAATTAACTATTAAATTTGTATTTAAGGAGAAATTAATGCATAAAACACTGATAAAAAGTCAAAAAAGCACCAAAACTTATAATTTTTTGCAAAAATCATTTCAAAAATTATATATCCATAAACAAGACAAATTATTAAATTAATGGGGGTTTAATCACTACGTATTCTAAGGCCATCGTCCTTCTAGTTAATCAATAATTGATTAAACATTACAACTGTTTTTAATTAAATCTCCTGATTATTATAAAAAATGATTAAAAAAAAGGAGGTGAAAATATAGACAAAAAAACAACAGCCCAAAGGATGGCAATTTTTGCTCTGATTTTCATGATATGTGCTGTTTCATTATCTCCTGCCATGGCCACGCCCGCACCAGGAAATGAAAGTAACACAACCTACAATAACACTAATTACACTTTGAAAAAGTCAGAGCCTATCTGGCCTGACATTTTTGCCAATAACCAAAGTAATGGCCAATCAAAAAATCTAGGACCTCAAAACAACACTACTAAGTGGGTTTTTAATACCAGTGGAGATAATGGAATTGGTGGTCAGACCATAGGTGCTGATGGAACCATATATTTCACCAGTACATCAAATGATAACGGTACCGTATATGCTCTCAATCCTGATGGAACCATCAAGTGGAATTTGACCTTTGAAAATCTGGACAGTTCAATTGCTCCAACTATAGGGGACAATGGCCTCCTATACATTATGAGTGACTACGAAGTCCCAGTTCTAACTGCAATTAATCCTGATGGAACAATACGCTGGCAATACACATTTAGAGAATATGAATCTAGTGTAGCTTCCTATCCCGTTATTGGGAAAGATGGTAGTATTCTGGTAGGATTAAATCTCTACGATGATGACAATGATTTTGCCAAAATATATTCTATTAATCCAAATGGAACACTTAAATGGAGCTACAAAATCCATAGAGGAGTAGAAGATCACATATACACATTTTTCAATTCAGTAGGTCAAAATGGAGCCCTTTATGTAGGATCCTACTTTGAAAGCGAAGATGAAGATTACTATGGTGTTCTCAATGCTATAAATCCGGACGGGACCTTAAAATGGAACTATACCTTTACTGAAGATCTTTATAAGTCTTGGGGAATAGGATCAGCAAGTTGGGGATCAGCAGTTGGGCCTGATGGAACAATATATGCTGCCGTAACTTCATTAGTAGATAAAATCAATGAAGTGCACTTATATGCCTTCAATCCAAGCGGAACTGTTAAATGGATGCAAACCATTAATGATGGAGCCCATAATTTCGTGATGGGTCTTCCTTCAGTAGCTTCCAACGGCGTGGTCTATCTCACTACCATGTTCGGGACTTCTGATAAAGACGCATTTAACAATCTGCATGCTTTCAGCCCAAATGGAACCAAACTATGGAACTACACCCAACCGGCACTGGGAGAAGGATTCAGCAGCCAAGTCATAGGCACTGATGGTACTATCTATCTGGCATCAATGGGAAGTCCTTTGATTGCTCTTAACCCTGATGGAACCGAAAAATGGAAATACAACTATCCGGTTTATGGAATACCTTCCATTAACAAGGACGGTACCCTTTACATTGGTATTTGGGGTTTTGAAGCAAATTCAACTACTTCCCTACACGCCATAGCTGGCCAGCAATCAGACCTGTATCTCAAAACTTTAGTGGACAATAAAAATCC
>DAWK01000017.1 GCA_002509745.1 Methanobacteriaceae archaeon UBA349
GCCATTCCTTATAATCACACAAATAAAATTAAATAAAAATTGACATTCTATTTTTAATAGTTTGAAATATTTTTAAATTTCAGAAATTTTAACAAAGTAGAGTTTTCTCTACTTATTTTCACCCCCTTTTTATTGGGCGGATTTATATCTGCCCAAACCCCCTTTTATTAATTCATTATAACTTTTTTTATAGAATTATATCTAAAGAAGGATATAATCTAAAAAAAATTTTATTTCAATTAACTCATTATTAACAACTTTTTAATAAAAAAACAATAATTAAATACTTAATTAAACAATATCTTATTGTCATATCTTTACGACTGATGCCTATGGTCCTTTTAAGACAGGGCGATAGCCCAGTATGAATAGAAGAAACCCAGCATTGGACAGACTGCCTGCTTCGAGGGTTGCTCGGGGAGGGAAGGGTTATCTACCTATGAACCAGACGAGTTAGTATGCAGGCAAAATATTATACTAAATATATAAATTTTATTCAAATTTTTCTTTTTATTCTTATTGCAAAATAATAAATCAATTGTAAATAACTAACTCCTAAAAATGGAGGTATAATTATTCTTTTATCAAGTTATCCTCTTAAAGAAGAGCCAATTGCATTTAGAAATTCTTCAGTAGTATATGTATTTTATAATTTATTCTTATTAAAGTCTAAAATAACTTTATTTAAAGTGCAGATTAACGAATTCTATGAAAACAATTATATATCCCTTATTTTCTCAAAATCAGCAAATTGTTCACTTATCCAGTTATAAATGGTTCTTTGGGAAACTATATTTTGTAAAGATACCATTCTTTCACTTCTCTCTTGTTTACTCATAGTAATGGCTTGATAAAATGCATCTGCGGTTTGTTTTATGTCAAATGGATTCACAGGAATGATATGATCTTTTAATTCTTCGTAACAACCAGCATATTCCGATAAAATTACTGTGCCTTGGGTTTCATTAACTACAGATGCTTCTTTAGGCACTATATTCATGCCGTCTGCAATGGGATTTACAATTAGACAATCATAATTTTTAAATGCTGCTACTACTAGTTGATAATCTGCTCTAAATATGCATTCGATAGGTTTCCACCGCTCATGAGCATATTTTAGGTTAATTTTATGGATGGTTTTTTGGATGAGTTCGTAATATTCTTTGTATTCTTTAATTTGTTGGCGGGTTGGTTTTCCAGTTGATAAGAACTTTACTTTGCCATGATACTCTGGGTGATTTTCTAAAAAAAGATCATAGGCTTCAAATCCGCGAATAATATTTTTACTAAGGTCTGCACGATCAGTTCGATAAATTAAAAAGTTATCCCCTTTTATTTCTCTAATTAATTTTTCTTTAGCCTTAACTTCTTTAGAAACAGCCATTTCTTTAATACTATCATAATCTATGGAAATAGGATAACTTTTTACATGAGTGGTATTTCCATTGTACCAGACCATGCCCTTTTCATAATCAACTTTGTCAGCAAATTCTTCGCAACATTGAATGAAATTAGTTACATAACGGGGAATATGAAATCCTAGGATGTTGTTAGATAACAATCCTTCGATTATGGCTTTTCTCATGTATTCTGGTATAATATGGAAATATTCGGATTGTGGCCATGGAATATGGATGAATTGGCTTAAAAATATATCTCCCAATTCTTTCCGGATAAAAGAAGGACATAAATAAAGGTGATAATCTTGAAGCATAATTAAAGGTTCATTATGATTTCTTTCAGCTTCTTGCACTACTTTTTCTGCGAATTTTTTATTTAGATACACATAACCTTTATCCCATGCAGTATGGGTTTTTTCATCGATATTAGGAGTGTAAGGATTGTTCCACATATAATGTTGGACAAACCAGAGAATGGGGTTACTTATTACACTGTAATAATCCTCATATTGTTCTCGATTCACCAATACAAAAGGAACCCAAAATTTAGGATCTTCTTCAGGAATAGGGACCCTGTGATCTGGAAAAGATCTGGCAACTTCTGCATCAGCTGAAGTCATGGCACTGGCTATCCAAGTACCCTTTAATGATTCCATTAATGGGAGAAGAGTTGAAACAAGTCCCCCAGCACCTCTTTTCATTTCAATTTTGTGTTCATTTTTGTAAAATTCTACAGGGCCTCTGTTTGAAGCTACTATCAAATTTTTATCCTTTAAAAACTCTAAAATTTTATTTTGCTGGGGATAACCCATATAAATACACCTTATTGTACTGTTTCAATCATGGATTTTACAGTTTCAGTTAATTCTTGTAATTTTTCAGCAGATTTTGATTCTAAATAAACTCGGATAAGTGGTTCGAATCGAGATGGTCTGATTAAAATTAAAGAATCATCTAAATCTACTCTTATACCGTCAATGGTGCTGATTTCATATTTTGATTCAAAATTATCCTTAAAAATATCGATTATATATGTTTTTTTCTCATGTTCACAGTCAATGGTAAAAACGGACCTGTTGTATTGCTTTATTTGCCCTGCAAGATGGGATAATGTAGTATCTTTTTTAGCCAGGATTTCCAGCATTTTAACTACTGCAAAAATGGCATCGAAACACAATTGAAATTCCGGAAAAACAAACATACCAGGTTCATCACCACCAAATATGGCGTCTTCTTCAGCAATTCCACTTAAAACATGGTTTACAGAAGTTTTAATTAGTTTTCCTTTTCTTTTAGATATTATTTCATCTAAAGATTTAGAAACCACAACTGAAGATACAATTGTACTCCTTGGATTTTCTTCCAGAATATATTTGCTGAAAATACCTAATATGGTCTGATCTCTAATACGGTTTCCTTTTTCATCAATAAAAACTACCATATCTCGATCATTATCTAATATTGCTCCCATATCTGCCCCAATTGCTGTAATAAGCTCGGATACTACTGATATTCTTTGGGGGTTAGGTTCTGGAAAACTGTATTCAAATTGAGTATCTTTACAGCCAATTAAAATAGTTTGACAGTCCATTTTACGTAATATATCTGGGGCAAAAGTTTTTTTAAGGCCTTCTTCACAGTCTAAAACTAGCAAAAATCCTTTTTCTTCGATGAGTTTTTTAGGGGCTTTTTCAACAACTGCATTTATATATCTATCATGGTAATCATGGACATAATTAAGCTCACCTATTTCCTTCCAGGAAACTTTTTCCCCAGGTCTTTGTTCTAAAGGGATTTTATGGTCACTAATTATTTTAATATTAACATCTTCTGGTCTTAAATGGGATCTAGAAATAGAAATCATTGCACTGGCATTATAAAAGTCCATGTTGGAGTGTATTACTGGTATGGGTGCCACTCCGAAATCCATTACATTAATTCCTGAAGACATGAGCCCGGTGGTTATAGAGCGTTTTATCATTTGGGAAGTGGTGTAAAAATCACGGCCTACCAGTACATGTTGTCCGCACCCTAGATAATTTCCAATAATAGTTCCTAAATGGGAGGCAAATTTATTGCTTATTTCAGCATTAACCACTCCCCTTATATCTTGCACATATTTAGCCATAAAATTCCCTGGTAACTCTTTATTTAATAATTACCGTTATTCACATTATAATTCCCTTAATCTGAAATTAAAATAAGTTACTCTGTTTCAGTAGGATAATCAGAATCTACAATAGAATCTCCAAAAATCTCAATTTTATTAGTAATGGATCTATTGGATTTCACTAAACTGTAAGGACCCATTTGTACAGAACTTCCCAGTATCACTCCTTTTTCAAGTACACAGCCATGTTCCAGGATGCATTTAGAATCAATTATGCAGTCTTTAAGGTATGAATGGGCTTTTATAATACTATCTGGCAGGATTACTGAACCTAAGATATGGGTACCCTCTCCGACCTGGACTTTTTCGCCGATAACTGTATTTTTTCCCAGTACACCTCCTTTTTTTATTACAGCATTATCCCCAATAACTACTGGACCAATAATTCTAACTTTATCTTCAATTTTAACATCTTTACCAATCCAGATGTCTCCAAATTTTCCCACACTTTCCCTTAAATAGTCTCCGTGGGGATGGGGATTTATTTTTTTATTTAGAACATCTCGGGTTGCCTTTAGATATGAATCGGGTCTTCCAACATCGTTCCAATACCCCTCTAAGATATGACCATAAATCCCAGCTTTTTCTTCTATTAATTGTGGGAAAACATCATTAGAAAAATCTACTGGGCCTTTCGAAGTGTCAACATAATCCAGTATTTCTGGTTCTAAAACATAGGTTCCCGCATTGGCAATTTTGCTAAAAACATTATCTGGCGATGGTTTTTCTAAAAATTTGATTATTTGATTATTATTGTCCAATACTGCAATTCCAAAATGGGTGGGATCTTTTACAGGAGTAAGTAGGATGGTTGCCAGGGCATTTTTTTCCTGGTGAAACTCTAATAATTTATCAAGGTCCACATCAACCAGCACATCCCCACTCAAAACAAAAAAAGTATCATCAAGGTGCCTATCTGCTTTATTTAAGCCTCCAGCAGTACCCAGAGGTTTCTTCTCAATAGAATATTTAATATTTAAATCTGGATGAGCCTGATTTAGGTAGTTTTTAATTTGGTTTTTGAAATAGTTTAAAGTTACCACTATATCAGTATAGCCTTGAATTTCAAGTTTTTTAATAATATAATCAATCATAGGTCGGTTTGCGATTGGAATCAGAGGTTTTGGCCTAATTAATGTCATTGGTTGAATTCTAGTTCCTTTTCCGCCGGCCATAATAATGGCCTTTATCATATGTAATAATATGGACTTCACATTAAATAAGTCTTTCTTAAAAAACAGTTATCTGTTCTTTATTTGATTATTTAATGATTAAGAAGGTTTATATTAATCTAATAACCATCTGAAAAAGTTAAGAACTTCATTTACACTATCCACAAAAAATGATGTGCTGTTCTTAACATAACTTGGTATTTCATTGGAGAACACCAATATACTAGCACTCCTTATTTTACCTTCATTTTCCAATTCACTAAGTTTCTTAAAAGCATCTAAATCGGTGATATCATCACCTAAATAGATAACCTTGTTTAAATCATGTTTTTCTATGATTCTATGGAGGATTACACCTTTATCAAAACCTAATGGGGGTTTTATTTCCACCAACTTACGACCCTCTGATATTTGGAGGTTTTTTGATTCAGGCCCATTTTTAAGGGAATTTAATATTTTTTTCCTCACCACTTCACCGTCATTGCATTGTCGGTAATGGATGGAATAGCAGATGCCTTTGTCCTCAAATAATATGCCTTCAATATCGCCTAACTCTATATTTAATTGATCAGCACTTTGTTCTATTTGATGGAGATATTTTTCTACTTCTTCTGCCACAGAATATTGTCCATCAAAAAAATATTCCAGGCCGTGGTTTCCCACATATAAAATATCTTCAATACCTACCATTGCTCGGGCATCATTAACAGATCTCCCACTAATAATTGCCAGTAAATCAAATTTTTCTTTTAATTTTATTAGTTCAGCGTGCATGGCAGAATTAACAACAGCTTCCTGGGGAGTAGGTGCAATTTCACTGATGGTGCCATCTATATCAAGTATGATGGCAGTAGATTTATCATTTTTGAAATCATTTATCATTTTTAAATTATCAAAAAGATATTTAGACATTTAAATTCTCCTTAAAACAGATTAATTCTGTAAACTAGCTCTGATTTTTTCAATTCAATCATATTATATTTATAAAATAGATTTTATCATTTATTTGAGCTTTAAAACCTCTGATTAAAAGTTGAGGTCTATTTTTCCGAGTTTTATTCTATTTCATGTATTTTAAAGTATTCTATGATGTGGTGGATTATTTCATAAGGATCATCAGCTACCACAGTACTTCCAAATAGTTCCATTCCACCCATATCTGCGGGGGGCCTGAAAATACTTCCCCGATCCACAATTTTAATTAAATATGGGAAATCATATTCCCGATCCCGGGGAGGACAG
The DNA here is from genome assembly GCA_002509745.1 of Methanobacteriaceae archaeon UBA349. GTDB lineage: Archaea > Methanobacteriota > Methanobacteria > Methanobacteriales > Methanobacteriaceae > UBA349. The sequence goes on from DAWK01000017.1 coordinate 5,985, forward strand.
TATATGGATAAGTTATAACTGTGTACTCCTAAAACATCTATAAAACATCTAAGTATATTAAAAATAACTTTTTTAGAATTTTTATGGGTGGACGGTGATTCTGGGGGCAGTATTGTGATTTCTTTCTCTTTAGCAGGTGTGATACTTGTATACAAAGAAACCCCATCCACAGTATATCCCAGTCCCAGTGCATGATGAGCCTGATATAAATCCTGGAAATAATGAGGATCTAATCCTTTATGAGATTTTTCATGATATCTTTTTTGATAATTACTCTGAGCTCTTTTTAGAACTTCTACTTTAGCATAAGGAATATCTTTACCCATTAAAATTTGCGCATGTCCATGTATTTGTGAAGCTCCGGCTTTGTAAAGGCAGTTCCAAACAAAAAAAGGACATTTGTAGGTTTCATCGGTCTGAAATACTTTATCAAACCAGTGGAAACCAGTATCAATATAATCAGATAATTCTTCCAGAGTAAATTTTAGAGGGTTATGGTTTTTGAAAATTACCAGACTACTCCAAACATCATATTTGGCGATATTAGATGCAGTTATAGAATGTTTACCTTTAATCCTACCAAAAACATCTTCGGGAGTATATTGATCTGGCTGGCAAAAATCACAATTTTTTCGGGAGTCATTAATTAATTGGGATAATTTGTTTTTCTGATTTTTGAGATCCTTTTTCCCCATACCTGGCCTGTTGGTTCGCATATAATTGAAAAGGGCACCTTCTCCGGTCCACCTATTGAATGTTTTCACTATTTTTTGATTTTCAAGTTTATACAGGACCTGTTTTTGGGTTTCAGTGGGATTTCCGGATTCATCTTTTGTACTAAAATATCCCACAACTTTATTTTTAAGTCCCGGAGGAATTTTCATAGTTCCGGTTCCAGAATAAACACTGTAAATTCTTTTAAATATTTTGTAAGATTCTTTATCCTCAGTTTTTAAACTATTTAATTTGTCTTCCAATTCAATGATGGAAGTCATAAAAAACACTCCTATTTAATATTCTAAACTTTAGAATATTTATAAGAATCATGAAAATTCAAGGATGGATATAGATTATTTGCCTGAATGAATTTTGCTAAATTCAGAAGATATTGAATGAATATGATTGAATTAGCCGATTAAAAAGATCAAAGCTGGATAATTGATATTATGAACGCTTTATTACTAAGGGTAGATTTTGATAAAGGAAATGGTGGGTTTCTAGCCCCTATTTTTGACGATGGATCTTTTGAATATATTCCCTGCCTGAATTTTATGCGGATACAACTGAAAATAAAAATTTTTCTAATACCTTGGGGAGAAAAAATAAGTTCAACTGATTTAAATAAATCTAAAGATAATCTAAAAAAGTTGATTAGTATTAATTAATTACTCTTAAAATTTTATTAATCTAATTATTAGGACTGAAACATCTTATTTATGGCATAGTAGAATTTAATAGATTCTAACCCGGTTTTCCACAGCTATGCTTGTAATATTCTATTTTCATTAAAATTCATTCAATTTATTTATATTTTATTTAGGTCACTTATCTTTGAATTAGACTTAAATTACTTTAAACTAGCTCAAAGTCAAGCCAAATATTCTTCAATGATCAAAATTTCTCTAATATCTTACCATAAATATCTTTTAATTTCCCATCAGAGCGCTCATATATCATTTTCAATATCAGCTCAGGAGTACTTCTGGCCAAATAATTCATTTTTGGAGTTCTATCAACTAATAGATTATAATTATCATCTAAACCCTTAGCTTCAATTCCATCTACTCTTATTGGAGCGTATTTGATGATTTCACGGGCCATTTGGGTTACTATGACGGCAAATGAATTTGAATCATTTATTAATTCTATAACTGGATATAATTTTCACCACCGCTTCTAATTCAGTTATAGCTTCTAATTCGTCCAATAAAATGAGTTTCTGGTTATCATTTGATCCAAACTGCTAAACTTTCTAATGGATAATCTTGCACTTTGAATTTAGATTTTAATTCTTCTTTCATTTCAAATATCCATTTTCCTAACCATGGACACTATCAACCACAATTCTAGCACTAAACTATCTGAACTTATTTAAATCATTGAATTGGTATTTTATGTATTTTTTTGAGCTTACTTCTAATGGTGTTTCATATGATTTTATATGAAGATAATGTGTAAATTCTATTTTGGCCCCATTTTCTTTTGATATTTTAGAAAATATTTCTATAAATTTATTTAATAAAGTAAGTGACAATCGTTATTTATTTTCTTAACTATAAAATTACAGTTGTTAAGTGATAAATATAATCAAAGACAAAAATGTAACTAGATAATTATAAAATTTGAGTCGACTAAATAGGAAATGTGTAATTAGAAAAATTTGAACAAGTTTGAATATGATCCATGGGGTGATATAATGGATGATTATAGTAAGTGTCCGGTTACAGGCAATACAGATAGAAAACCTACAGGTCGAGGGACTACAAATAAAGATTGGTGGCCAAACCAATTAAATATAGGGATTCTTCATCAACATACGCCAGCTTCCAATCCAATGGGGACCGAATTCAATTATGCTGAGGAATTTAAAAAGCTTGACCTGGCTGCACTGAAAAGTGACCTTTACAATCTGATGACAGATTCACAAGAATGGTGGCCTGCTGACTGGGGACATTATGGTGGTCTTATGATTCGTATGGCCTGGCATAGCGCGGGCACTTACCGCACATCTGACGGTCGCGGTGGTGGCGGCACAGGTAATCAGCGTTTTGCACCCATAAACAGTTGGCCAGATAATGTTAATCTGGATAAAGCACGTCGTCTTTTATGGCCTATTAAGCAGAAATACGGGGAAAAAATATCCTGGGCTGACCTCATGATTCTGGCCGGCAACTGTGCACTGGAGTCTATGGGCTTTAAAACCTTTGGATTTGGTGGTGGCCGAGAAGACATTTGGGAACCGGAGGATGATGTTTACTGGGGTAAGGAAGATATATGGCTTGATGATGAACGATATAGTGGAGATCGTGAACTGGAGAAACCTTTGGCAGCTGTACAGATGGGATTGATCTATGTAAACCCCGAAGGGCCCAATGGAGAACCAATACCTCTTGATTCAGCACGTGATGTCAGGGAAACTTTCGCACGTATGGCTATGAATGACGAAGAAACCGTTGCGCTTATTGCTGGAGGACACACCTTTGGTAAAACCCATGGCGCTGGAGATCCAGAATTAGTGGGGCCTGAACCAGAAGCTGCCTCTATGGAAGAACAAGGGCTAGGCTGGAAAAGTCAATATAAAAGTGGTAAAGCCGGTGATACCATTACTAGTGGATTGGAAGGTGCCTGGAAACCGAATCCTACCACCTGGGATATGGGTTATCTGAAAGTTCTCTTCAAATACGAATGGGAACTTACTAAAAGTCCATCAGGGGCTTATATATGGTTAGCAAAAGATGTGGATGATGAAGACATGGTGGTTGATGCCCATAATCCTTCTAAAAAAAATCGCCCTATGATGACCACTGCAGATCTTTCTCTCAAGTTTGATCCTTTTTATGAGAAAATAGCCCGGCACTATCTGGAAAATCCAGAAGTATTTGCTGATGCCTTTGCTCGTGCCTGGTTTAAATTAACTCACCGTGACATGGGCCCCCGTACACGCTACCTCGGCTCGGAAGTTCCCCAAGAGGATCTTATTTGGCAGGATCCTATTCCTGCTGTGGATCATGAACTTATAAATACACAGGATATAGCAAACCTCAAAGCTAAGATTCTTGCATCGGATTTAAGTGTGTCCGAACTTGTTTCAATTGCCTGGGCTTCTGCATCAACATTCCGTGGGTCCGATAAAAGGGGAGGTGCTAATGGTGCACGCATCCGTCTTGCCCCACAGAAAGACTGGGAAGTAAATGAACCTGCTAAACTTAATAAAGTATTAAATACGCTGGAAGAGATTCAAACTGAGTTCAATAATTCACAATCCAGCGATAAAAAAGTCTCGCTTGCTGATTTAATCGTCCTGGGAGGTGGTGCTGCTATTGAAAAGGCGGCTGAGAATGCAGTTTATGGAGTGAATGTCCCTTTCACCCCAGGGCGAATGGATGCACTGCCTGAACAGACAGATATAGAATCATTTGCTGTTCTTGAACCATTAGCAGATGGATTCAGAAACTATCTAAAAACTAAATTCTCTATTTCAGCCGAGGAGCTACTTATAGATCGCTCACAGGTGCTGACACTAACGGCTCCAGAAATGACGGTTCTCCTTGGAGGTTTGAGAGTTTTAAATATAAACTACAATCAATCTAAACACGGTCTTTTCACAGAAAAACCTGAAACACTCACCAATGACTTTTTTGTGAATTTGCTGGATATGGGAACAGAATGGAAAGCGGTATCAGAAGAAGGAGATCTATTTGAAGGTCATGATCGTGAAACAGGAGAATTAAAATGGACTGGCACTAGAATTGACCTTATTTTTGGTTCTAACTCTCAGCTACGGGCCATTGCAGAAGTCTATGCCTGTGAAAATTCAGAAAGTAAATTTATCCAGGACTTCATTAAAGCATGGAACAAGGTGATGAATGCTGATTGCTTTGATCTTTCCTAATTTATTTTTATTCTGATCCATTTTTTCAGGATTAATACGACCAGTATGATGATAGGAACTTGTATTAATCTAAATAATTTTTAAATTTAGATTTAAAAATTAAAAATAAGTTGATTTAATATTATAAATTAAAATTTTTCTAGTATCTTTCCGTAAATATCCTTTAATTTCCCATCAGATCTTTCATATATCATTTTCAATATCAACTCTGGAGTACTCCGGGCCAAATAATTCATTTTAGGAGTTCTATCAACTAATAGGTTATAATTATCATCTAAACCTTTAGCTTCAATTCCATCTACTCTTATTGGTGCGTATTTGATAATTTCACGGGCCATGTGGGTTACTATAACGGCAAATGAATTTGAATCATTTATTAATTCTATAAAACTTGATATAATTTTCACTGCCGCTTCTAATTCAGTTATAGCTTCTAATTCGTCCAGTAAAATTAGTTTCTGGTTATCAGTAGTCACTATGGGCATGAAAGTTCTTAAAAATGATTCAAATGCTCCAGCATCTAGTGATCTTTGTTTAGAGAAGAAATAAACTTCATCAAGTAACTTTACTTCTGTTTTTTCAGCACAAACTGGCAAACCCATATGGGTCATAATCGAAATTTGGGCTAAAGTTTCCAGTAATGTGGTTTTTCCTCCACTATTGGCTCCCGTGAGCAAGGCCACATTTTCCGGGTAAAAAAGAGAGTAATCTATTCTCTGAATGTCCTCAGAAGAATTAGTGGATTCACTTTCATTTTTATGAGCTAAATTTAGATGCAGTGCGCCCTCTAGATGGAAAGCATCTCCTATTTCAGGGGATTTTAATTGATAATAATGAGCAAAACATCCCAGGGCAAATTGATAGTCAAATTCCAATGCTTCTTTGATTTCCTGATCAACTTTTGTCCTTATTTGGGAGAGTCTTTTAGCAGCTGTTACTTTTTTATCAAAAATTTCAATCTGTCTTTTTGATAGATCCTGTTTTTTCACTCTTTCTAATTCTGCATCATCAATTTCCAGAGGATATGTTCTGAGGAATGGATCAAATTCAGTACCAGTATCTAACTTAATATCTGCACGTGCTTTACTGATTACTTCATCAAATATTTTCTCTATTTTACCCGTCATGCCTTGATTTAAAAGGGCCAGAACTTCATCTCCTTTGAGGTCCACATTTTTGACCGAGGATTTTATTTCATCATCCGCCCTCTTCTTAGCAGAATTGACTGACTTGTCAAAATCGACTTCTTTATATTTCAATTCTTCCAGTTCATTCAATATTTTAATGGTTTCATCCAGAACTGTTTCCTTTTGTAATAGATTTCTTAATTCTAACACCTGGGTTAAAATTGATTTGTTGTGTGTAAAGTAATTTAAAACAGATTCTGGAATAATTTCCAGAATTTCAGAATCTTTACTGACCATTACCACATTTTCCTGTTCATCTAAGGCCAAATTACCATGGGAATATACATAAATAACAAATTCATATTCCTGAATTTCTCCGGATTCCTGAGCACTTATTATTGGAAAATGACGATTAAGGCCTAAATCAACTAAATAACCATAATCTTCACTACTTTCAACAAGGATAGCTACAGAAGGATCGTAGTTTGGCTTAATTTCATGAGGTAAACTCAAATTGTTCAATAAACCACGAACATGTTTAATAGGAAGTGATGAAACACTTCTTTTAGCTTCCATAACAAAATCAATTGAAGATTTTATCTTTTCAGGATCTTGCATCGGTGAAAGTAGCAATATCTTATTTTTAGCATGGGAACTATGAGCATAAGATAAAATTTTTTCTAAAATTTCTTCATATAATTGCAGAGCCCTTTCAGTTTTTAGAAATTCTTCTGTGGAATTTCCAGAGAGATCATTTATGATTTCAATTGCTTTTCTTTGGCTCACACCTTCAATACTTGAAATACGATCTATTTCGAAGTTTTCAACCGCATTTATAAGTTCCTGTTCACCACCAAGTTGTTGTACAATTTTTTGGGCCATGCGTTCCCCCACACCCTTTACTTTTGTCAAATCTAGTTTTTTCCCCATGCTATTCCCTTTACCTTCTTTTTTTTATTAAATTGAGTTAATTAGAGATTATAATAATTATTTACTTCTATATGCTTATTCTTAAATGGAATATTTATAAGAATGGTGAGCGTGTGAAAAGAAATATTTTATAATGTAATAGAATTTCAGGATATTATTATAATTTTAAGGTAAGTTTTAGCTATAGCTAAACTAAATCTGTTTTATTCACTCCTCGAAGGAAATTTCCAGCAGTAATTCCTCCTGTTGAAACTTTTTTTATTTTACTCTTAAGCTTATCAATTTGTAAATTAGAATGATTTAAAGAATCAGCTAATGTTTTAGCATAATAATGTCCCATTTTTTCTAAATATAATGGTCCTTTAGCTCGGGCATCTATAGAAAAGTTGCAACAACCCAATTTCCCAAGTAATGGTAAATAATCAACTAGACAAACTTCTGCGGAGTTTTGAATTATACTTTGACAGTCTGCAGATATTTTCAAAGGGAAAATCTGGTTTTTAACATCTTTAAGCCCTACAAAAAAATCATCTTCCTTATTTTCTTTAAACAACTTAAACTGAGAATTTGACAACAAATTAGATGATAAAATACATTCCTGACTAACAATAGATTCCAGACTGCCTTGCAATATTATTTCTAAATCAATTGGATTTAAATTAGCTTGCTCCTGTTTATCCGCCCTAGAATTATTATAAACTATTAAATCTTTATTCAATAATGGTTTAATGTCATTTAGTGATAACTCTGGAGATAAGGTTAATAGAGAAAATAATGGAGAAACATGGGAAATACTTTGATTATTCCAGATATTTAATGCTGAAGAACCATAAACTTTCCATTGTGGATGATTTTTGTGTAAATAACTGGCTAATCCAGGACTACCGACCATAATTCCCATATCTAATTGAGAAATCTCTGAAGATATGGATTTTAAAAGATCCAGGATATGTAATCTACTTATATCTGGCCATTTCCAAACCATTTCAATATCTTTATTTTGGCATATATCATTCGATTCAATCAAAATATTTACAAATTCATCAAATAATCCCTTTTCTTGGAAAGCATTTTTATCCTTTAAAATATTTTTGTTTGGATTAAAACAGTTTTCATATATTTCAGATTCTGGCAATAGTGTGGGTTCTAAATATATTCGGTTAAAATTAGACTTTTTAGCTACTTTTAAAGTTTTAATATCACTTATATAAGCTGAAAGTGATGTATTCGAATCATTTTTTTTAATATTTTTAATATTTTTTAGATCTTTTAATTCTTCTTTTACCTCACTATATTCTTTCATTGAGGACTTTAATTCTTCTGTTACAATATTATATTCTTCAAATGACGATTTTAATTCATTAGGAGATGGTAAATAACTTTGAATAAGTTTATTTTCTACAGAATCAATTAAATCTCTTCTTAGCTGATTTATTTCTCGCAAAGGCATAAAAAGAGTTCCATCGTAGTTTAAATTTTTGAAAATAACATTAAATGGTTTTTTCCCCATTTTAATGACCTGTTTTTCTATTTCATCTACACTGACAGGTCTATTTATGGCCTCTTCCATGGGCATACTTGCCTTGACTTTAGTAGATATCTTTCCATTAGGGCCTACTAATTCTGCCTTCAGCTCAGGATAATTATTTTCAAGAACCTTAAACTCAATTTTCAAATTTAAAAATCTTTTTTTAGACTCAAAGGAGGGTATTAATTTTTTTAAATCATTTTTACGGGTTAAATAAACTTTAGAATTTATTTGGACGGTTTTTTTTGCTTGCACTATCAGGTTTTTCCCATTGAGTGCGGGTTCAGCATCCAGATCAAATCCAGTGCTTTTCAATTCGTTATCTATATCAAAAAACAACCCATCTCCCTTTTGAGGAATGGTAAGTGTTCTTAAAGAAATAATCACTTTTTTATCTTTTCCTTTGATTTTTTTCACATCACCAAGATAAAGACCTCTATGGCCTGGTTTTTCCCGAGCCATAATATTGTTTTTAGGACTAGGTAACAGATGTCCGGATGTAAATTCTCTGTTAAATGCTAGTTTCAGAGTTTCCATATCCTCTTGCAGTGGTTTCCAATTACCTTTAGCTATTTTATCAAGAGCCCTTCGATATATTCCTACCACAATACCCACATATTCTGGAGATCTCATGCGGCCTTCAATTTTTAGACTTTTAATCCCAGATTTTATTAATATGTCTAGCTGTGGATAATGGGCCAAGTCTCTAGTTGATAGCAAAAAATTTTCAGGTAAATCAACTTTATTCAGGTCATGAGGCCGACCATAATTATCCTGGGGTCCATAAACTAAAGAATAGGGTTTTCTACAGGGTTGGGCACACATACCTCTATTTCCACTCCTACCACCTATGAATGAAGAGAGAAGGCACTGGCCAGAATAACCATAGCATAAAGCACCATGAAGGAATATTTCCAGATCCAGATCACTGGATTTTACAAATGATTTGATTTCATCAATTGAGAGTTCACGAGAGAGCACGGCTCTTTTAAAACCATTTTTCTCCAACCATTTCAGACTTTCCTCATTATGTATGGTCATTTGAGTAGATGCATGGAGATTTAGATTAGGAACCACTCTTTGGGCTAAATTTACTACTCCCAAATCTTGTACTAATATGGCATCTACTCCTATTTGATAAAGTTTTAAGAGATATTGGTCCATAGCTGGTAGCTCTGAATCTTTAACTAGGGTATTAACTGTCACATAAACTTTCACTCCGTTTAAATGGGCATAGTTAACAACCTCTGAGATTTCTTTTTCAGAAAAATTTTCAGCAAAATGTCTTGCTCCAAAATTTTTTCCAGATAAGTACACTGCGTCCGCTCCTGAGTTTACAGCCGCTTTCATAGATTCAATAGACCCTGCGGGCGCTAAGAGTTCAGGAATATTTCTCAAGAGATCTCCTCCAAAATAATAATAATTAGTGGTAATGTGTATGATTAAGTTATAAATTATATTATGGTTGAATATTGTTTTCCCGATCATTAATACGTTAATAAGTCTTAATTTATTAAAATTCACCAATAAATAAGCATAATTTTGAATTATTAAAAATCTTATTAACAAAAATAAAATTATTAAATAGATTAATCATAGAAATTAAATTTTATAGTGAATCATATCCTAGAACTTGGATGGTTGATTACTAATCATCTAATTTCTATCATCATTTCTGAAACAATTTTAAGGAATTTTTCAACAATAACTCTGTTTTTCTCTTCGCTTTCTCTCAGCTTTTCCTCAGAAAGCTTTCGATGAATGGCTAATGCATAAAGGTCGGCTAATTGTTGAACTACGATTAAATCATTTTCGGTGTAATGTTCTTCACTATTAGATAGTGCTATCATTCCTATTCTTTTATCATTTAACATGGCCGGAACGCCAATGAAATTTTTAATAGGAATATGTCCTTCTGGTGTTCCTACGCATCTACTGTCTTCAGATGGGTTATTGGTAAGTATGGCTTCATTATTGTCAAGAACCCAGCCCCATAATCCCCCCACATCATTAAAAGAAAATTCGCTTTCAAAGACATTATCTATATGGCATTTTTCCCATACTTTTTTAGTAAGGCTGAAATTTTTAAGGTTCCTTGTGCCAGGCTCTACATAACCCACAAAACAAAATTCGCTTTTAGTAAGGTCTTTAGCATATTTTAACACTTGATTGGATATATATTCAATATCTGTAGGATTCAATAGTTTTTTTCCCAGCTTAGCCAGAGCCATATTAATTTCTGTTTCATGTGAAAGTGCATCTTCTGCCTTTTTTAAATCAGATATGTCTCTTAAAATTCCAGTAATTCCAATTAACTCACCTTCAGAGTTTTTTAGAGGAGAAAGTGATGTTTGAAAGTAAACTGGTTTATGAGCAATATTCCCTGACCAGTTATAAACAATGCTTTCACCACCTAAAACTCTTTTATTGGCTTTTTGGTGTATTTTATTATCTTCTCCAAACATTTCAACTGTCGTTTTACCAATAAAATCTTCAGCACGCACACCATATCGTTTAATTTGATTTTCAGAAATCATGGTGCAGCGCTCATCTAAATCCAGTGTGAAAAGTATGTCCTGCATCGAATTAACTATTATTCTATATTTTTCTTCACTTTCTTTAAGCCGAGTATCCATTTCGTTTTTGTAAAGAGCTACTTCAATGACACTGTGTAATTCACGGTCTTCAAAAGGTTTTATTATGTAACCAAATGGCCCGGTATATTTAGCTCTTTTGAGAGTTTTCTCATCGGAATAGGCCGTAAGGTATACTATTGGTATCTTAAACTTTTCTCCAATTACTTCTGCTGCTTCAATACCATCAATATTTCCTTTTAATACAATATCCATTAAAATAATATCTGGTTTGGTTTTCTCAGCCATTTCGATGGCTTTCTCACCGGAAGAAACTGTGGCGCTGACTTCATATCCTAAACTATCAAGCCTTTGACTAATGTCAATTGCTACAATGCTTTCATCTTCTACTACCATGACTTTAGTTTTAGACATAATTCACCCCTTGAATTTACAAAAAGGTTAATTTTATAATTATTTTATAATTAATTTAATAAATTATAGTTTTTAATTAATTATTTGTAAGAAATTCTTATTATAAATATCTACTAAAATTAGGTGAATGTAAATTATATTTAAAAAAAACATTTTGACTTGAAAATAATATTCTTATAATAATCTAAATCATATTTTTTCCATTATTAAAATTCTATTTTAAAACATTTCCCATTAACTTTGTTTGGATCTATTTTAAGAAAATATATTAAGATATAAATTATATAATGAAATCCTATGTACATTTGTTTGGAAGGTATTGATGGTGCAGGGAAGTCTACTCAGGTAAAACTACTGGAAAAATGGCTTGAAGAAAATGGATATGATGTAGAAATGATTGTGGAACCTACATCCTCTCCGGTGGGTGTGTTAATTCGTAAAATGCTTCAAGACCCTCGGGCCACAGAACCTGAATTTCAAAAGATGTTGGGCCTTCTTTTTGCAGCAGATAGATTAGCTTTAAAAGATAAACTTCTGGAAAATGAAGAAAATATCGATAATGATAATAAAATAATGCTTAGTGACCGTTGTTTTTATTCCAGTCTGGCCTATCAAAGCCCTTTTGAATGGATTACTGAGATAAATAAATATGCTAAAAGGCCAGATTTAGTGATTTTCCTGGATATCGATGTTAAAACTGCAGTTTCTAGATGTCAAGGAATTGATAAATTTGAAAATGAGTCTTTTTTAAAGAAAGTAAGTGCTAATTATAAGAAAATAGGGGAAAATTCCTTGAAAGAACATAAAAAAGAAAATTTTCTGGTTATTAATGCTAATAATGGCTCAAATCTGGTGCACCATGACATAAAAAAAGCATTAGCTCCTTATTTAGGAATTTGTGTTGATGGAATAGTAGATTAGTAAAAAAGTTAAACCAAGATTAGAAATAATAATAATATTAGAAATAAAACAATAGTTTAAAAATAATTTTTTTTTGAAAAAATAAGTATTTATAAAAAAGTTTTTTTAAAACTATTCTGTTTGAGATGGCTTCTTTCTTCCTTCAAATAATTCAATTCTTTCATTCAGTGATTTAACCACATATTCCCTAACTTTTTCCAACTCTTCCATTTCTCCTTTTAGCACAGGGCCGTGGTCAGTGTGGGCCAAATCAACCTCATAATTGGTAATTATTTCAGCCATGTTCCTTTCTGTTACTCCTGGTGGAATTCTCATTTCATATAGCATTATTATCACCTGATGAATTTAAATTTAAAAAATTAAGTATGTATTTTCAATTTTTTTATTTAAATTGTTTTGTCATTAATGTATTTATCTATTAAAGGATTATATGTTTATTAACCATTATTAGTTAAATTATAATTTAATAATTTGAGTTTATTAATTTTCAGCCATATACTCTCGCACTGGATTTAAAAATTCTATTAAATAATCAGTAACTGCATTTTTAAGATCCAATGGATGTAATTTCTCCTGAGAGTACATATCAATCAGTTCAGAATAATCCAATTCCAGATTTCCCCCGAATTTTTCAGGCCTTTTAATTATCAGTTTCTCAGTAAATGGGAAAATAAAGTGCTTGGCCATTTCAATAACGGGATTTCCTTCTACCTCTCCTACAGGACAGTAGCCTTTTTTCATCTTTTTCTTTATATCTTCTGGGGAATCATCAATGGCAATGAAATTGCCTTTACTAGAAGACATTTTCTCAGATCCATCAGTTCCATGGAGTAATGGCGTGTGCAAACATACCGGAGCGGTTTTTCCAATACGTGGCAGGTTTTCCCGGGCCAACATATGTATTTTTCGTTGTTCCATTCCGCCCATGGCCAGATCAGTTTCTAAAAATACCATATCAATAACTTGCATGAGGGGATAAATTACTTCGGCTACTTTGTGGTCCTCGGCATCCCTTGTAATCTGTGCCATACTTCTTTTGGCCCTTACTAATGTAGTAAGAAGTGCTAATTGATACACTTGTGTGGTATATTCTTCTTTGGTTTGGAAACTTGATCCTAGAATAAATTCTGTTTCGGGGGATAGTCCTAAGGCCAAAAAACATTTTTTATTGTATTCTGCCACTTCTTTTATTTCGTCTAAACTTCCTTTACCATTTAAAAAAGCATGATAATCTGCTAAGAGTATTTTTATTTTAAATCCTGCTTTTTGCAGATCTATCATTTTCATTACAGTTATGGTGTGACCTAAATGGACTTTTCCAGATGGTTCATAACCAATATAGGCTATTGGTTGCTCTTTTTTGAGCTTTTCTTCCAGTTCCCCTTCAGTAATTATTTCCAGTGTCCCCTGTGTAATTAACTCTATTTTTGATTTTAAGTCCATTTTTTCACCATGATAAAAATATTGAAATATTTGTAAATTTTTATATTATAACTCAAATTTATAGAATATTTAAGTTAATATTGTGGATTAGTTATTATTCAGTAATTGGGGAAGTATATATATTTCTCCATGGATTTGAATAACACAAACTTCTTGACCGATTTTAAAATCAGCTAAATTTTCAGTAAGGCTTAAATCAATAGGTTGAAACGTTTCCGGGTGTAAAATCTGAATTTCCGTAGGTGATTTTGAAGTTATACTCGTTATTTTAATTTCAGTGGCTTTGGCGGGTGATTTTATTTTTTCATATTCCTTCCAGAGCACACTGAAGTTTTTTAAGCTCTTTAAATTATCTGCAATAATTTTTCTAGAATCAAATGACTTCACTTGACCTATTTGGTCTTCATATTCAATGAAGTCACCTACTTGAAATTCTGGAAGGCGTAGAGAAATCCATGTCCGATAAAGTCCCTTTCCTGTAGATTTGTCTTGACTAATAAGTCGCGGAGATTCTTTGGTGATTCCTCCCAAAACTTCTTTTAAAGCAGATATGACTTTACGGGCCGATTTTTGGGATCCGATATAATAATCGATTCCTTCCTTCATTTCTACTCGCTGGGCAAGATATGCCATACGGCTTTTTTCCCACATACGGTCCAGTGTTTCATTAACTACATTATCGGCAGATTCTATTTCTGCTTTACTTAAATGGCGCTTGTCAGCTCTTAATTGAATAACTGTTTCATAATAACCAGAATTGAATTTACTGCAGTCCGGGCAGACGCTTTTATTAAGTCGAACATTTGCCTGATATTCCTGGCTTACTGCATCACCCATAACGGATCCTTTAACTTGAATCAAGCATTCTGCAATGGAACCCCTCATTTTGAGTATTTCCAGATCTATTTCTGGATTTTCAACTATTTCTTTAATTTCAATAGCTGCTTCCAGGGCCTGATAAATAATTTCTTCTTCAGGCAGTCCTAATTCTTTCCATTTACCTTCTTTGAGATTTGAATGGCAGTGAGCACACACTACAATTTTTATTTCATCGGGGAGTGAAATTAATTGAAAATCCTTTAAAAAACAGTCTTTACAAATACCTTCAATCATTTCTTTATCGGTGCTACCGCATTGTGGACAAAACATAAATATTTACCTTCAAAATTCGTATTTAAATTAATACCAATATTTTAATTATATAATAACATTCTAAAATTATTCAATCAATAAAAAAGGACTCGATTAAAGATTTAAACTAAAAACATTAGTCTAATTGGGAATTATAATTTAAATTATTAATTAAAATATTAAAAAATATCTGATTTAAAAATAATTTAATTATAATTTTTTTTTAAATAATGCTCGATTAGAGAGTTTTTAGAGGGGCTTTAGCACCACAGGCCGCACATTTGAGTAAAAATATACGATCTTCTCTGATGATTTTGGTATCTGGCCTATTACACTCATGGCACATAACGAATTTTTGAACATAATCCTCTAATCGCTCATTTATTAAAAAGTGAGTGAATTTTCCCTGCATGATGGCCCTTCCACCTTCCAGGTTTCCAGCAGTACCTAATTCTCTTAATAAGAACTTTAATAAGTGCTGAGGGTCTCGGTTCATAGCATCTGCTATTTCTCTGAAATTCTGGATGAAAGTTCTGTTTCCTTGAATTACAGAATAAGCTTTAGGTACGCTGAAACGTTTAGTTTCAAATACTTCTGGGGGCAGTTGTTCAATGGCCCGGTCTAATAATTTATCATAATCACTCATAATAATACCTCCAAATAGGGTAAATAAAATTTAAATAGAAATTTGGCGGAAAAATAAAATTTAATTTAAAAATTAAATTTCAAAAATCAAAAAGGATTATACAACCTTGAGGTAACCTCTGGAAGGTTCAAATATTACTCCTTTGTGTTTGAGGTTTCTTACAAACTCTTCCACCTTTTCTTCGCTTACATTATATCTATCTGCCATCTCAGATATAAGAATATTGGTAGGAGCACGTCCACCATATTCTTCTTCTAGTTCCTGTATTACGTCCAGAAGTATTCTTAATTTATCTCTTTCAGATTTAGGTGGTCTTCCTTCTACTTTGTCAATATCAATTTTCCCGGTTTCAGGATCCATTCCCACTTGCTTTAAACAGGCCTTAGTTAATTTAATGGCCTGATGAGCATCTTCTGTATCTACTTCAGGTTTAAGTTTTATTTTAGCACTGGCTTCAGATAACCGGATAATCGCTTCTAACTGCCTAGCAGTAATAGGTACTGGTGAATCATCATCAATGGAATTGTTTCTCATGGAAACGTAGAATTCTTCTAATACGTCCATGGCCTTGTCAGTAAGAACCGGGTGAATATTACGCCGGGCATAAGCAATATATTTTCTTAGAAGTTCTGGGTCAATCTCAAAATGCATACGGTCTTCTTTGTGTGTGTTTAAAATGTGACGTGCCAAACTTCTATCCTTTTCCTCTTCGGGCTTATCTTCCACTACAAAAGTCAAGTCAAACCGAGAAAGAATGGTAGACGGCAAATCAATCTGTTCGGCAAGGGATTTATAACTGTCAAAACGGCCGAATTTAGGGTTGGCCGCCGCTAGTACTGAACACCTTGAGTTTAAGGTGGCCATAATTCCTGCCTTAGCAATACTTATGGTTTGCTGTTCCAAGGCCTCGTGAATGGCTGAACGATCTTCATCTCTCATCTTATCAAGTTCGTCCACACAAACGTTTCCCTTATCTCCTAATACTAAAGCACCGGCTTCTAGGGACCATCCACCAAATTCATCTCTAACAGCTGCAGCAGTAAGTCCCACCCCACTTGTACCTTTACCACTGGTGTAAATACCTCTTGGAGCCAGCTTTGAGACATATTTGAGCATCTGGGATTTACCAATACCAGGATCTCCTACAATAAGGACATGAATATCTCCTCTCAGACGAGTCTTATCATCCAGTTCTTTTCCAGCACCACCAAATAGTTGCAAGGCAATGGCCTCTTTAACATCCCTATAACCGTGGATGGATGGGGCAGTGGATTTTATAATTTTATCATAGACATTAGGATCTGCAGCTAGTTCTTTAATCTTCTCTTCGTCTTCTGGTGAAACTAGGAGCTCTTCAAACTCTTGTTCTATGTGCTCAGTGTAATTACCATAAATAAAATTGTTAAATCTTTTTGTTTTATCATCTCGAACCGTTCTCAGAGTTCCGGTTATTCTTACAATATCTCCAGGGGTTAGAGTATCTACCAAATCGTCTTCTAATACAATTAGTATTTGTCGTGGTTGATCTCCACCAGAAAGATTTTCCAGTGGTTCTTGAACCTTAACTGTTTGAGTATCCATAAATTCAGATTCTTCCTGCAGTAAACGGAAAGAACGGCCACCACAGTCAGAACAAAGAGAGGGTTCAGTTATCATATTGCTACTTTGGGTAACTTCGTGTAAGCGCATGCATCCCCTACATTCAAAGGTGGCAGTAACAATTCTAGGGCGTATTTCATCAGTTTTACGGACAATACCATCCACTGAAATGAATTTACCTATAAATTTACTTCTAAGGAATCTTAAAGGTATGTTATTGGTTACATTCTCTAATCTAATATTCAAATCTGCGTTTTTTCGCAGGGGATCAATATTTTTTATGGCTTTTCTTGAAGCTTTAATTACTTCTTCGGGTTTTTCAATTAAAAGATCAGCTAAATCCGGATCAAACATTTCTAAATCCAAGTAATCAACTACTATGGATCTCTGGTCCGGATATTTCTCTAATGCTTCAAAAACATTATCTTTGTACTTTGTTGAGAAAAATTCCTCGAATTTGGCCAGTGATGTTTTTGTTTTATCGGAAGTTGTCATTGGTCAAATATATTATACTTAGATTATAAATCCTTTACTAGAGAGTGTGGGAAAAGTAAAAAATTATTTTTTCTATAAAAATTCTTAAATAAAATTAATAGTTAAGTTATTAAAATGTGATAATTTCTTATTTTTTAATTTAAAAAATGAAAAAAACTTCTAAAATATTGTGTATGTTAAATGTATCCAAGATTTTTCATAAATTAAACATATTAAATTAAACATATAATAATCTATGTCACGTTCTGAGAATGATTCGGCTACCATTATATTTCCCCATCAACTTTTTGAAAATAACCCTGCTCTTTTTAAGGGCCGCAAGGTCTTTTTGATCGAAGAACAGTTATTTTTTGGAGATTTTAAGTATACACTCTATTTTCATAAAAAGAAACTGGTTTTACACCGCGCCTCTATGAAATATTATCAGGATTTTCTCAAAAAACAGGGCTACGATGTAAATTATGTAGAATATCAAAAAGACGCTAAAATGAGCTATATTTTTAATGAGCTGGAAAAATATGATATTAATTACATATATTGTGCAGAATTAATTGATCATCTGTTAAAAAACAGGTTAATAAATAATTGTTCAGATCACCAGATTAAATTGGTTGAATTGGAAGGGCCTGGATTTTTGACACCCCTGTCATGGATAGACGATTATTTTGAAAATAAGAAAACTTATTTTTTAACTTCATTTTATATAGCTCAGAGGAAACGGTTAAATATTCTTTTAAGTGATGAAAGACCTGAAGGTGGCAAATGGAGCTATGATACTCAGAACCGTAAAAAACTACCTAAAAATATGCAGATTCCTATTTTATTAAAACTCAATACCAATAATTATATTGCAGAAGCCAGGGATTATGTGGATAAATATTTTTCAGAAAATCCAGGTGAGGTAAAAGATTTTTTTTACCCGGTAACTCACCATGATGCGAAAAAATGGCTTTCTGATTTTATATCTAAACGTTTAGTGTATTTTGGTGATTATGAAGATTCTATGCAAATGGATGAACCATTTTTATTCCATTCTATAATTTCATCATCTTTAAATATAGGTTTAATAACTCCTCAAGAAGTGATTAAAGATGTTTTAAATGCAGAGGCTCCATTAAACTCTAAAGAAGGATTTATAAGACAAATAATTGGTTGGAGGGAATTTATGAGGGCCATTTACATCAGAGAAGGCACCAAACAGAGAACCGGCAATTTCTTCCAAAACCATAAAAAAATAAATCAGAAGATTTACTGGGGTAAAACAGGGGTTCTACCATATGATGAAGTTGTTTCACGTGTTATTAAATATTCTTTTGCTCATCACATAGAACGTTTAATGGTTTTGGGAAATTTTATGCTGCTGGTCGATTTGGATCCCCATGATATCTATCGTTGGTTTATGGAAATGTTTATTGATGCATATGACTGGGTGATGGTGCCCAATGTCTATGGTATGAGTCAGTATGCCGATGGGGGTATCATTACCTCAAAACCCTATTTTTCTTCATCTAATTATTTACTCAAAATGAGTGATTTCCCCCGGGGAGAGTGGTGTGATGTTTGGAATGCTCTTTTCTGGAGATTCATGCAAAAAAACTGGAGCAAGATCGGAAAAAACCCTCGTTTGGCGTTATTGAAAAGGCATATTAAAAATAAAGATAAAATGAATCAGCAGATACAAATTTCTGAGGATTTTTTAAATGAATTATTTTCTTAGAAAAATTCTTATTAAATAAAAATTAATAGTTACAAATAATATAGTAAATTATAACTTATATTATTAATAGTGTCCCAAATTTTAAATTAAACTGTAATTCAACTTATTTGGCTTGAATAATATGTAATATGCCTATTTCAATATATTTGATAAATTTATTGTTAAATTTTTAATATTACACCTTTGGGTAAAACGGTGATTAAATGAAAAAATCAAGATTAAACTTATTTAGAGTTACATCCATGACCATTTCTATTTTAGGAGTTATCATGATTGTGGCCACAGTACTTCTATTTGCATATATGGGATTTGACAAAATTTCGCAAGGAATTTCATCGGGAGTAGATAGTGGATCTGCATATGATGATCTTGCAGCGCTAAATTCAGATTATTCTGCTCTTAAAATACAATATGATTCGATTAAAAAGGATATAAATCAGGGTAGTAGTGATGAACTGAAAAAAACTTATATAATTGCAGAATTAGAATTAGTGAAAACTAAATCGGCCATTGATGATGTTGATAGTGCATTATCCACTGGAAAATCAGATTCAATAGTCAATGAACGAATTAAAACAGCTAAAGACCAACTACAAGTTGCTAAACAGAGTTTAAGTGATTTAAGAAGTCAAGTTTAATTCTTATTTCA
The DNA here is from genome assembly GCA_002509745.1 of Methanobacteriaceae archaeon UBA349. Classification (GTDB taxonomy): domain Archaea; phylum Methanobacteriota; class Methanobacteria; order Methanobacteriales; family Methanobacteriaceae; genus UBA349. The sequence goes on from DAWK01000017.1 coordinate 25,791, forward strand.
CTCAAAAATTATTTTTTTACAATTATTCTTTTAATTTTCATATTGATAAATTAATCTTGGTCAAATTTTTCATTAACCCATTTAACCCCTTTAAAGCCTCTTCCAATGATATACATTTCAGAGCTGAGTTTTCGCGAGGAAGCTGGTTTAGTAGTTTTGACCACATTAAATTCATTTTTCAGTTTTTTTAGCAGTTCTGGAAATTCAGGGCCTTGAAATGTTTTCATTATAAGTGCCCCTTTTGGTTTAAGAAGATTAGCTGCTATTTTATTTACATTATCTGCTAGATCCATGATTCTTATTCGGTCAATGTCTTTAATTCCAGAAAGTGAAGGCGCAGCATCGGATATAATGACTTCAGCTTTTCCATTTAGGGATTCATATATTTCTTTTTGAGTTTCAGATGATGTAAAATCGCCCTGAATGAAAATGAAATTTTCTTCGTCAAATGGTTTTATTTTTTGTAAATCCACACCAAGAACGGTTCCGGTTTCCCCTACCTTTTCTAGGGCCACTTGTGACCATCCTCCAGGTGCCGCTCCTAAATCAACAACATGATCTCCATCTTTAATAACTCTAAATTTTTTATTTAGTTGAATTAATTTATAAGATGCTCTAGAACGGTAATTTTCTTTCTTAGCACTTTTATAATAGTGTTCTTTTTTCTTTTCTACTTGCCAACGTTTTCCCATGTTATTTAACCTACTTATGTTATTTCTGTGGTATGCGTTATGTTTTGTTATATTGTTAATTTTATAATTAATAGATTAATCAAGATTAACTAAGATTAAATTTTTGAGCATATCAATTATTCAACACATTATTTCTCAAAATTCAGGGCTTTACACATCGGATCTCCTATTTTAATGATTTTAGCATTTATTTGCCCATTTTTAACATCTAGAATCATCACGGTTGGATCAGTAAGTCGGGGAGCAGTAGGGCTGCCTGGATTTAAAAGCAAAATGTTTCCAATTTCCTTTATAAACGCCTGGTGTGTATGGCCTGTAATTAAAACTTTAACATCCAGTTCCATAGCAATGTATTTTAATTGTTGTGTATCTCCCCGAGGAAAAACTTCGCCATGGTTCAGACCGATTTTAATACCTTCAACCTCAATTATTTTATTTTTAGGAAGATTAAGGCCATTATATCGGTCCATATTCCCTTGAACACAGTATGTTGGTGCTATTTTTTCTAAATCATTTTTTATATGGGGTGAAGTTAAGTCCCCTAGATGAAAAATCATTTCAACATTTTTAAATATGTTGAAAACTACTTCAGGAATTTCTGAAGCCCGGTCGGGTATGTGGGTATCTGATATAACTCCAATTAACATTTTTATCTCCAAATCTTTAATATTTTGATAATATTATATTTATGGTACTACTAAATGTTTAAAGTAAATTTTTTATAATTATTGATTATAGACTAAAATTAATAATTAATGAAATACGAAATAGTATTTCCGAGTTATATAATTCTTTTGATAAAATTTTAATATAGTAGAATTAATTTATTTGTAATCCAAATCTCCTAGATTATAAAGCTTCTGTAGGCTGGAAGCATGACTTATTTCGTAAAGAACGTAAGGATTATTAAAATAAGGATCTATAAGGCCTTTAGCAATATAGTAATAAGCTGCAAAACGTCCATATTCCTTCCAGACAATTTGTACATACAGTGGGAATCCACAACCAGGATTTATGAAAATGTCACCAGTTCTCACATTTCCATGGTTTACCATAGGAATGGGCCCTTCCTGCCCGTGTTTTTCCCCCACCTTGTTTACATAAGCCAGAGCATCATCCAAATTATCAAATTCAATACCATCAGCACGGTAATGATATTTGCCGTAATCGGGCCCAAATATGAATGTGCTGATAACTTCCGTCCAGCTAATGTCTGTACGTAGGCCATTAGGATCTATCATGGCCAGTTCGATTATGGTCACATTGCCTTGCTTAAACTGACGATAATTAGAATCACCAGCAAAATGAACTACTAATGCACATTTAGAGCCTTTTTTTCCCGCGTACTGACTTAACAATTCTGCATGGGGGTGGTCCGGGTACATATCTGGATTGGCCAGTTTAACAAGGGCTAAACGTCCTACTGGTTCAACAAGCCCAGTTTGAGTTGATATATATAAGTAAGATCCAAAAATTAGGACAACGATCATGGCTGCTAGCAAAAATTTTGACATTAAAATCCTCGAATAAATTTATTATTATTTTATTTTTAATCTGTGATTGGTTTAATTTTTCTTTTAAAGATGTATTAAACTATTATTTTCATCTATTGTTTATTATTTGTGAGGTTTATACTTTGAGAATATGAATAATTGAAATACATTATAAACTATTTTTTATATACAATTATTCTTAATATCTTATAAATATCATGATATTAAAGTATTTGGCGAAATTTGATATTAATTTCTATTTTTATTTTATCAAAAAATTCATTTCATAAGTTTCTAAGAGGAATTATAAAATTAATCTATAATTAATAAATTTGAGTTAATTCTCTAATTTTCAAAAATAATATTATTTAAAATAACAACCAGAATTAATTTATGTAAAGGACATATATGAGTTTTTACATTTTGAATTAAAATAAAATAGTTTTTCAAAATTTCCAGAGCCTAATCAATTTAAAGTAGAATGCAAAAAAGAGTATTTTGATAATATTATTTATCTTGCTTATTTTTAGAATTTATTGATATGTGGTATTAGAATAAAAATAAAAAATAATTATTTTTTAAGCATAATTAATGTTCCACCTAATATCGCTGATAAAACTAATGTAGCATATGATGCACTGCTGTCACTTGTAGTGCCACTGTCAGAATTTTCAGTATTGTTGGGGCTCAATTCATTTGTTTCAATAATAGGATACTCCGTGGAATTGGAGGTATATTGGATGCTGCTTGGGATGCTGTTAGGGGTTTCATTTGTGTTTTCAGCGTTGGATATTATTTTTTGACTTTCTGTGGAGGTAGCAACAATTTCAGAATTTTCTGTTGGATTGGCCACATTATTGTTTGCAACTTCAGGAGTAACTGATTCTATTTCCTGTGTCGGGGTGGAGTTTTCTGAAGGGTTTGTAGTCGTATTCGGTGATTCGGGATTAGATATTTCAGAATTTGGACTTACCCAGTCATCTGGCAGAATGGCTATGGCACTCACGGTATTAATTAGAACTAAAGAAGAAAATAAAACAATGAATATGGTTATTATGAGATTATTTCTAATTCGAATCACCTCTGTTTCAGGATTAAATTAATTTCTCTTGTATTAAAATACAAGTCACAAATACTTAAAATTAAATTTTTTTTGTGAATTCTCTCTCAAAATGATGATTAATCATATGGATTGATTTATTATTCTCTATAACATCTAAAAAACAAGTTTTTTCAATGATAATTTTCGTGATATTATTCACAAACAGAAATTGAAAATATCTAAAATAACTCAAAAACTAAATTTATAAGTTCTACTTTTTATTTAAAAGAATTAATGAATATAATTTTATATTTTTTGGGGTTTATATCTTTAAAAATGAGAAATAAAAAAATTTAGCAATTAAAACGCAATTTTTTAAATATTTAAAAGTAATATAATAAAATTAGAGGATGTTTCATGGAAGAAAAAGTTCAAATTGGTTGGATTACATTAATTGTTGTCTCGCTTTCAGCTTTTGTAATTGCTTTAGATACTACATTTATGAATGTGGCCATAACTACGCTGGTCAAAGATCTAAACACAACTGTGGGCACGATTCAGTTTATAATTGCGGTTTATGCACTCACCATGGCCGCATTAATGTTAATCGGCGGAAAACTCCAGGATGTAATGGGTAAAAAACGTACATTTCTTATTGGAGCTGCTATTTATGGTATTGGAACTACTATAGCTGCTTTAAGTATTAATACATTCATGTTACTCATAGGATGGTCTATTTTAGAGGGTATTGGGGCTGCTTTAATGACTCCGGCCACGGCATCAATTATCAGTGGAACATATCATGGTAAAGATCGTACTTTTGCTTTGGCCATTTGGACTGCCATGGCCGGAGTGGCTGCAGCAATTGGTCCGTTATTTGGGGGATTTTTAACCACATTCTTTAGTTGGAGGTGGGGCTTTGGTCTGGAATTGCTTATTATATTAACCATTATTACTTATTCGGGCCATATTAAATACTTCAAACCAATTATGGAACGTTCAGATATCGATGTTTTGGGAGCCATACTTTCTGCGGTAGGTATAGTGGTTTTGGTGTTAGGTGTTTTACTACTCAATTCCTTTAAAACATGGGCCTATGCTCCTTACTGTATGGGGATTGGAGTTTTAATTCTCATTGTATTTTATTTCTATGAAAAAAGGAGAATTGCTCAAAATAAAATACCTCTATTTGATGTTCATTTACTTAAAAACAGTGATTTCACGTTAGGAACCAGTACTCGTCTTCTAATGAATCTAGCTCTTGCAGGAACAGTTTTCGTAATGCCTGTTTTCCTGCAGACAGTATCTGGTGCAGATGCATTTACAACTGGCCTAATTTTAATGCCACTCACAGTAGGATTACTAGTATTCTCAATTATCGCCTCGAAAATTTCTGGAAGGCTTCCCCACCGTACTATAATTGCCATAGGATTCGCTGTGGCATTACTAGGAGCTATTATTCTCAGATCTCAGTTCAGTTTATATACTCAACTAATTGACCTGGTTCCGGGAATGTTCTGTTTGGGAGTGGGCCTGGGATTGTCCATTCCACTAACGGCGGATGTGATACTTACCAGTGCCGGTGATAAAAAACAGGCTGATGCATCAGGATTCATGTCAACTGGAGCCAATTTGGGATCATCCATGGGAACAGCAGTAATTGGAGTAATATTAATTTTAGGAGCCATCAGTGGTTTATACACGGCCATAGATACTACATATCCCGACCAAATCACTAAAGAGCAGTATAAAGAAAATCTCGGATTCTATTTTGAAAAACTAGGGACCACTAATGTGCAACAATTGAAAAATCAAACATCTGCAGATTCGAATATGGTAAATATTACCATAACAACAGCGATGAGATATGCTATGGATGCCGTATCTATTTTTATGCTTCTGGGATTAATATTATCTCTCTTTTTGAGGCCTATTGGTAAAGATGGATGATAATAATTCATAATCTTTTTTAATTTTCTTTTTTTAAATTTTAAAAAATATAAAGTTATTTTGTTAATTGTAGGAATATTTACTTTTTTTAAAAAAAATAGATATTAAGATGAATTAAAATAAAAAAAGTTTTAAGATAGGTCTAATGTAAAATTGTATTTTATAGTGATCTGTTTATTATGTTCTATCAACTTTGGATCAGTAATTTTCATATTTTCATATTTTCATATTTTCATATTTTTTGATTGTTGGATGATATTCATTCACTAATCGTTATTTTAATAGTTCTAGAGTCACTTCCACCCATTGCATCCGATACTGTGAAAGTCACATTATATTCTCCTACTTCCTCTGCTTTAGGAATTCAACTGAATTGACCATTTAATTGATTAAATTCCACAGTTTTTGGTAATTCTGGGGTGCTGGCCTTAGTATAATTTAAATTATAACCTGCAGTACTAATTGCTGCAACTGTAAATTTTAAAGGTTTCCCCACTCCTCCGTATTAATTTTCCAAAGCAAATAGTGCAGTTTTGTTAGCAGTCGGATCTTTATGGGCTAAAAATCCACCTAGGGCTCCCACAGCAGCACTAGCTACTCCTACTAGAACTGTATAATTATTATCCGTTAACCCAATGCTCACCACTAAGGCAACCACTGCCACGGTTGTCAATCCTAAAAGGCCTATCGCTTGTATTTTGTGATGGCTACGCATATTAACTCTGTTTTTAAATATGGGCTTAATTAAATAGCTTAAAATCCCTACTGCTCCTAGAATAATTAAAACCTGTATTAAAAATCCATAATAACTCACCCCTAATTAAGTATTATAATATATTTTTTATTAATTCTTTTATATATTTTATGTTGAATTGGTTAGATTATCATTATTTATATAAGAAATATGGGAATAGTCTCAATATGAAAAATAAAAATTCCAGCACAGTAGTGTTCCCGGGCAGAACCATATCTTGGAGACGGAGTAAAAAAGGATGGTCTATGATTATCATGCCCGACAGTATTAGAATAGATAATAATCACGGTTACTGTCACATTCACATAGAATACAAAAAAAATTACCAAAACATAAAAGAAAACAGCTTAGAGGCAATTTACTCTATTATAACGGACCATATAGAAATAAACAAAGGGATTAATTTAGATGAATTAAAAAAGGAGCTTATAAATTGAGAATTAAACTAATCCGAGAATTAAAAGGCCGGGAACTGGTTCAAGAATTCAGAAAAACATATGGTTCTATTTATGAGCTGGAAAAGCTCTATGAAAATAACCTGGACAATTTGAAATTATATACTGATTTGGAGGACTGGAAATACTTTTCAGAGAATCTAGATGAGATATTGGAAGATGGTAAGATTTTGTTTACAGATAAATTAGTTTTAGGCGGAGAGGAAAAAGAATTATTGAATTTGATAATTAATAAAAAACCTCAATCAATCAAGGATCTGGCCCAGATGCTTAAATGGGATTTAAAGACGATTTACCCTAAAATTATTCAATTAGAAAAATATGATTTGATTGAACTTAAATCAGGGCCTAAAAAAGCATTGGTACCTGCAGCAAAATACAATAAGATAGAGATTATGGATAATTGTTCTTAGTTAATTATGATTATTTAATTTATGGTCACAATATTGAAAAATAAGAAATTTGTTATTAATTATTAAAAAATTGTCAAATCTTGAAACAAATTAGAAGATTATGCTCCTAAAATCAATAATATTATGTTTAATTAAAATAAACTTATTAAAATATAATGGTAATATAGATCAATTTTAGCATAGGTATAGAATATTAAAAGATTGAAAGTAGGTGGAAGACAATGACTAATAATGAATCTACATCCTTGCCAGTGCCGGCTTATGCAGGTGGCACGAAGGCGATTTCTCTAACCCCAACTGTTGGCACACCACGCCGAGATTATGCTGAGATGTTTATTCCTGGTGATGAGGAGCTTGAAGATGGTGAGATACGTATCACAGTACTTGGAAGTGGTAATCCATGGCCCACACGCGCTCAGGCCTCGGCAAGCATCCTGGTTGAAGTTGGAAATCCCGAGCGTGATATCTTCATTTTCGACATAGGAACTGGTGCTATTGCGAACTACGCGAGCCTAAAACTACCAGTAAATGCACTCAACAAGGTATTCATTACTCATCTGCACGCTGATCACACCAGCGATCTGATCACACTCAGTGGCAGCTTGGCTAAAGTAGGACGTGCCGATGGTCCGGTCTATGTGTGGGGACCCAGTGGTTCCGAACCCCGCTTGGGTACGAAGCACTTCTGCTCAGCGATAGAAGAAGTGCTGGCCTGGAACAACGCTGCTGACAAAGGAGCTATTAATCCAGACAGTCAGAAAATTGTAGTATCGGAGTTTGATTTCAGCCAGACGCAGGTCGTTTACGAGGCGAATGGTGTCAAGATAACGTCTTTCCCTGTTGTCCATTGCATTAGTGGTGCGGTGGGCTATCGTCTTGACTTCGCCGACCTTTCGTTTTGTTTCTCAGGTGATGCGCGACCTTCATGGCCCCTCGTCCACGCCTGCGAAGGTGGTGTCGATCTGTTGATTCACGAATGCTTCCCTCCTGCCAAGGCCCTCGCGGCAGCTTCTGGCCTATCCATTGAGCGGGCGACGATAGCTATTAATGCTGCTCATACCTCACCAAAGGCTGCTGGAAAGGTATTTGGTATGGTAAAGCCACGTATGGCTGCTCTATGGCATACAATGCTCTCGCCCCAGATTATATCTATGATATTCGAGGAACTCGGCAGTGTATATGAATGCCCAGTCGTCCAGACCCAAGATTTGACAGTATTTAATATTACGGCGGAAGCTGTCGTTTCCCGTCAGGTTAAACAATTCGACCAACTTCCACCGACTCCGGGGAAGCAGAGTGTCACATATGTGCCTGTGGTGGAAGAACCACCTGAGTGGTGGAAAGAGGCACTTATACCACTAGAATAAGTCTAGTAATTGGCATGAGGTGATGGATGGAGAAATTCGGTGATTTACAAAAAACATCAGGACTGAATGTTGTTTTTTAACATTTAAACTGCTTTATTTCTTTTATCTATCTATCTATCTATCTATCTATCTTTCTCTTTTTCTTCTTGAAGAGGGTTTTTTGGCTTATTAAGCAACTATCCATAGTTTTCACTGTGATGATTACCTGGATTTTGTTCTATTATTAATGATCTCTGGAAATAAATGTGCATCTTTGATAAATTCATGTTTATTTTTAGTTCGTTATAGTGGCGTTTAACGAAGATTATTATTAATTTTAAATAAATTGAAATTTTAGCAAAAAAATAATGCTGAAAAGAAATATAATAATAATTATATTTTAGGAGGGGTTATTTTGAGGTCAATTTGGTCTGGATATTTATCTTTTGGCACAATTGTTATTCCTATTAGAACTTATGCTGCGAGTGAAAATCTGCATGTGGGATTTCACCAAGTCCATAAAACGGATTGTGGTAGAGTTAGATACAAAAAAGTTTGTGAAAAGGATGGCAAGGAACTTAAAGCCGAAGACATTGCGAAAGCATATTTTATAGCTGGAGAATGTATTAAATTTACTGATGAAGAAATAGAATCCCTTAAACCTTTTAGAAATAAAATGATGGATGTTCAGGGATTTTGTAGAATAGAAGAAATACCTATGGTTTCTCTATCTAAACCATACTATATTGGAACGGAATCTTCTAAAAAAGGTGGTGTGGGAAAGAGTTTTCTCCTTTTAAAAAATGCCATGGAAAAAAGTGGTAAAGTAGCCATAGTCAAATGGGTTTCAAGAACCAATGAATACATTGGAATGCTAGAATCACATGGAAAAGGCCTACTTCTAAAACAAATGCTCTATCACGAACAGATAAGATCTCCTGAAGAAATAGATGTTATTGAAACAGAAGTTACACCAGACCTGGTGGATAAAGGAGTTAAAGTTATTGAAAAGATGACCTTTGACTTTAATTGGGCCGATTATCAGGAAGAATATACGGCTGAGGTTAAAAAATTAATAGAAAGAAAAGCAATGGGTGAAGAATTAGACGTAAAAGAAATAAAGGCTCCTGAAACACGATCTATTGAATCTGAACTGGAAAAGATGCTGGACAGTGTTTAAATGATAGAACCTATGCTGGCTCAGTTAAAAAGTAATGTCTTTAATTTGGATGGATCCTGGCTAATAGAACCTAAATATGATGGTGAAAGATTAATTGCACAACGCGAAGGTAATTCCATAACATTATGGACACGTAGAGATATTCAAGTTTCTTATAAGTTCCCAGAAATAGTTTCTGCTTTAAAAAAGAATATAAAAGGAGAAAACTGGATACTAGATGGTGAACTAACTGTATCGGATGGCTTTCGACAGCTTCTAAAACGTAATGTAGAAGATAAATTCAAGATAAGCATTTTGTCGCGTAAAATACCTGCCACCTACAATATATTTGATATTATTAATTGGGATGGTGAATTCGTTATGGAAAGGCCTTTAATAGAACGTAAATCTCTTCTTTTGAAGGCAGTTAATTTAGATGAATTCATTGATCTAATAGATTTTCAAGAATTAAATGATATAAATAAACAATTGAATGATAATTTAAAAGCTGGTTTTGAGGGAATTGTTTTAAAAAAAACTTATTCGCCATATGAACCAGGTAAAAGATCCGGAAAATGGATTAAAATAAAAAAACAGGACACTATTGATGTTTATGTGGTAGGAGCTACTAAAAGTACGGGCAGTATAGCTTTTGGAGCATTGATTCTCAAAAAAGATGGAAAATTTTTTGGACAACCCCCGGTTACGCATGGAGACAGGTCACGGCAGACCAGGGCTAAATTGCGTTCG
>DAWK01000085.1 GCA_002509745.1 Methanobacteriaceae archaeon UBA349
AAAAATACTTTAAAATTATTTTTAAGAATTAAAAAAAGAATTAGTAGTTATTAAATGGTAGGAAATATCTTTAAAGCTACTTTTTTAGGTCAATTTATGGCTGAATTAATTCAATTTCCACCCCATCAGGACCCTCTAAAAAGACCACTTTAGGACCTTCCGGTGGGCCAAGGGGGCCGCGAGTTAATTCCACACCTTTAGCATTTTAATTTATCGACTTAATGGTCTAAATCTGCAGATAAAAAAACAAGAATAGTTTTAAAAAAATACTATTCCATTTCTAAAATTTGCATTCTTTCTTCTGAAACATTTTGTATTTTAATTCCCAACACAATTATTCTATCCCAATTTACTCAACCAGTTCATAAGATTGTTTTTTGCATCACTTACACGAGCACCATGTAGTGCCAATCCATCTAAAATCGTTGTTTTGGGGCAAAGTTTTGCAATATCTTTTGCACTGTGGCCTAAACCACTCCCTTCATGTGTACAAAAAGGAATAATGGTTTTCCCAGAAAAGTCATATTCTTCCAGGAATGTAAAAACTGGCAGAGGCATGGTTCCCCACCAGTTAGGATAACACAAGAATATCACACCATAATCATCCATATTTTCTACATGATTAGAAATCTCGGGCCTGGCATCCTCATGCAGTTCTTTTTGTGCCACCTCTGTGGTTTCGGTATAATCTTCTGGATAAGGATTTACAGGATCAATATGGAAAAGATCAGCCCCAGTTATTTCCTGAATCATATTGGCCAATATTTCAGTGTTACCAATGGGCAGATTCACAATCTTTCCACCAATATAGTTATTGCCTGCATGTGAAAAATAGGCTATCAAAGATTTTTCTTCTTTTAAATTCATATTTCTTGCCCCACATTATCTTGCTTAATCTTTTAGGAGTTCTAAATAATATCTGCTTGGAAATGTGTTATTGTGGCTGTTATTTGATTATTCCCTGTTAAAATTGGTGTGGATAGTTTCTTCCTTCTCAGGGAGCAGTACCCCAGCCTTCACTCCTGCCTCTTGGCACTTTAAAAACCAATCCATATTCTTGGCAAGCACACAAATGGTCTGCAATCCTTCCAAGTCTTTTTTAATAATTATCTCTAACATCCATATTATAATTATTTAAATTTATTATATACTTCATCAATTACCGGTTCCAGTCATTCTGCTGGGCTTCATTAGCATATTTTCAATGAAAAATATGTACAACCCAACTGTCATGTGCTAAGCCATGCCAGCTTTTTACGTTAGAGAAGATCTTTACCATCCCTTGCATGAAGTTCTTGTGTCGGCTTCCTTCCTCAGAATAGTAGCCGAGTTCACCAGTCGCTACAGATTATGTCCACCAGGGTGCTTATACAAGGTTGGGATGGCTCGGGTTCAAAGTTTACATTAATTATGGGACAATTGAATTCATTACCACCGATTAGCAGCATATTAAGCCAAACCGTACCTGAAAAATAGTTACTGAACTTTTCCGGAAGTTTTTCTCCTTTGGGGAAGATTACAATTTCAATAAATCATTTAGTTTATAGGGCTTCCACCACATCCTCCATAAATCTTAAGGTACTCTCCTCAATTTCTTGGGTTAAACTATCTAAATCACCAAAATCTGGATTTTCCACTAAAACATTTTCAACAATGGAATCTCTTCCTTTTATAGATGAGGGAATGTGGTACTTTTCCAGGCTCTTTTTAGTAAATAGTTCCCAGTACTCTTTCTGAACATTTTTATTAGATCCTGCCAACCAGACTTCAAATTTAAAGGTATCATAAATAAAAACCACAGCTATTTTCAATTTAAGACTTTTTAATGAGTCGGGAGTGAATGAAAAATAAGTCATATCCATATACCCCTGATAAATCCCCGATACAGAATATTCCGGATATTTATTTTTTAAATAAGTTCTTAAATNNCCTTTTCTAACTGTTTTCTATATTCAAACATTTGTTCCCTTAATGATTCCATACTAAATCTCCCCATATTCATAAATTAATAATCAGGCGAATTTCGTTAAAAATATTATTAAACTAATTTAAATATAATACTAGTGAAAAATTATGCCCCCCAGAAAAAAATTCAAAACTATAGATGAATATATTGCAGAATTTCCCGAAGATATACAGGAAATCTTAGAAAATATGCGAAAAGTCATCCAGAAAGCAGTCCCTGAAGCAAAAGAGACCATAAATTACGGTATGCCCACTTTCAAGCTTTATGGCAACCTGGTGCATTTTGCGGCCTACAAAAAGCATATAGGATTTTGTCCAGCGCCTTCTGGGATTGAAGCATTTAAAGAAGAGATATCCGAATATAAAAGCTCAAAAGGTGCTGTGCAATTCCCCCTGGATGAACCAATCCCTTATGATCTGGTGGAGAAGATTGTTATTTTTCGGGTAAAAGAAAACTTGATGAAAAAAAGTTAAAACTTCCTGCCATTAATAGTATATACACGACAATAAGGTGAATCATGAACAAAATTCCTTCAAAATCCATTGCAGATCATGATAAGTGGGCTGGAGATTACGATTATCTATCCTGTGAATTGGAAAACCATGCCCATGAATTAATTTTTGGATTGGTTTTCGAATATATTAATAAAGGAGAAAAGCTGCTGGATCTAGGAATTGGAACTGGCCTGGCCTCATCATTATTTCATAAAGCGGGTTTAAAGATTTATGGGCTGGATAATTCCAAAGAAATGCTGAATATTTGTCGGAACAAAAACCTAGCCTATGATCTTAAATTATTTGACTTAAAAAAAAGCACCATTCCATATGATAACCAATTATTTGATCAAGTTATTGCTGTGGGAGTTTTCCACTTTTTCAAAGACTTGGAACGATTTTTTAAGGAATCCCACCGGATTCTTAAAGAACAGGGCATCTTTAGTTTCACAGTTAAAGATTCTGACACATTTATATCCTGTGATGTAGATGAAGAATATAATTTGACAATTTATGGGCATTCTGAGGAATATATAGCAAAATTAATCCAGGAATATGATTTTGAACTCCTGAAAAGTTTAAAGTTTCAAACTTTTAAAGACCTATCAAAAAATGAATCTTTATCCTTTAAAGCTTATGTTTTAAAGAAATAATTAATTAAATCTATGAAGTAATTATAACATATAAAGATTTTTTTAGTCTGATATATCATCTAGGCCATCATCATTTACAAAAAAAGAATTTAAAACCAGATAATTGTGCAAAAAGAGGTTAAAATTCTATGAAAATTAAATACACTACCCTGATAGTTAATGATATGGAAGAGTCCATCAAATTCTACACCGAAGTTATGGGATTTGAAATAGGTAGCCAATACGATCTCGGGCCAGCCGGAAACATCACTTTATTGAAAGGTGAAGGGGAAACGATGGTGGAGATCATTAAAAATCCAGTAGATGAACCAGGGCTATTTCCATAGGAATGGGAGTGGAAGACTTGAATAATACCATTAAAGAACTCAAATCTAAGGCGCCAAAATCACTATGGAACCTATGAAAATAACAGTGGGGACCCTGGCCTTCTTAGAAGATCCAAATGGGGTCCTAATAGCACTAATTGAGCATTATTAATTCTTATTTTTAAAATAGTGTACTATCCATTTCTTTTCTTATGTAAAACAAACTCTTTTTATTTATTAATCATTAATTCAATTTAAACCTTTTTTTCTCTGCCAAATCTTTAAATCAGTAAATTTATTAATTTTTAAACTTAATAATGGAAAATAATCATTTTTATTTAAAATTAGAGATTTAAATTGCATCTTCCAGCCCCACATTGAAAATTATTAAATGGATAAATAACAAATATATTAATAATTTATTGCTCTAAAAAGAGGGAAAAAATGCAAATTAGGCCCTATCTTAGCTTTCATGGTGAATGTCAAGAAGCAATCGAACTTTATACAAAAGCATTAATATAGAAAAATCTGAGATTATGCGGTTTAGAGATATGCCTGAAAGTCCAGAATTCTATGCCAATATCTGATAAGCAAAAGGACTGGATTTTACAGGCCACTTTACCATTTGGAAACAATTTTATTAGATTATCGGACAGTCCCCTGGAAATAAATGAGGATATCACCGATAGAATAGCTGTTGTGGTGGAAAGCAGTGCAGAAGTAGTAGAACAGGCCTTTAAGGTCTTAAAAGAAGAGGGCACTGCAATTATGCCCTTACAGCAAACTTTTTTCAGTCCGTCTTATGGGATTCTTCGTGACAAATTCGGCGTAATCTGGAATTTGGCTGCCATGGAAGAAGAATAGAAACATTAAAAATCAATCACTGTTGCAAACCGTATAATAAAAAAGGCCCGAGCCATTCTAAAAGAACATACGGGCCTTATAGTAGTGTTAATTAAATAAAATATAGATTAATTAGTTTTTAATTTTGAATAAAATAAATCTTAAAAAAGAAGTCAATATTTTTGATATCATTATACTCTTAGATTATTTTTCTATAAATAAATTAAATAAAAAAATATATTAAAAAATAAAAGAATAATGTTGTATTAAGCCACTGGAGCATCTGTTTTTTTCGTTTCAATTTCAATTTGAGCTATTTTCTGGAGTAAAATAACTAATACAAATAAGAGAATTCCATTAATCACCAAGACCCCCGCCACAATTAATCCCGGTATGATGCCTCCCCAAATCATGGATAATCCAAAAATTATAGATACAATATTGAGCACGGTCTGAGTAACTATCATTTTTTTTACAACTGGTGGAACAACGATAGTTTCAGGGCCCTGATCTTTTTTAGAATCCTGATTTTTTATTCCATCAAATACCGGGAAAAACCGTTTTATAAGAAGTAATGCTCCTCCGAAGATATTCAAAACTCCTATAAGTATCTGAATTAAGCCCGTCAAAATTCCAGGCACGATACAAGAGACAATTCCTAATGCTGCAAAAATAATTCCAATTATTATGAGCAGCCATGATCTTTTATATTGACCCATAGGAGTTTCTCCCAGTGCCATCATTTGTATGGCTACAATAACCAGTAAGAGCCCCAACTGACCATCTGGAGAGAATGGAACTAATCCAAAAGTCACCGGGAAAAGCAGAACCCCTAAAAGTATGAGAAGAGTCCCTACTAAAATTATTATCGCACTGGAAAGGGGTAGAGATGTTTCTTGAAAAAAACTAAAGTGTTTAGAAGAAGTTTTTAAATCATCCGCCTTTTCTTCTTCAGGATAGATCCTTGATACTTTTTGAATGCACCACGCCAGATAAAAAAAGCTAAATCCATATATAAATAAGACCATTGCCGTTTGAAGGTTGGTAGTTATCCCCGGTATGAGAGTTATTAGACCCGATATAATTGTAATTCCATATACCAAAGCACAAGCAGCGATTAATTGTCTCAGTGTTCCGGGTATCTTAATCCACGATTTTGCCTTTTCTTTTGAAAGAAATAGTTGTATTAGAAGAGCAATTCCCCCAGCAAAAAGAATTATTCCCACCAATATACGAACTAATTCTGATAAATAGCCAGGAATAAAACAAGAAACCATTCCCAGAATTGCCGCCAACACCCCCATTATAATAAGGGCCCAAGATCGATTTAAATCACCAAAAGGCGTTTTCCCCATGGTTATTATTTGAAAAGAGACAATGACCAGAAAGAGTCCGTATGTACTATCGGGAGTGTATGGTAACTCCCCCGTACTGATTTTAAATAGGAGTAATCCAAAGAGGAACATGAATACTCCCAGGACAATTAAAAGTACAACTTCCATGGGAAGATCCGATTCATCACTAATTTTAGTATAATTCTGTTTTACAGGTGACAAATTAATTATTCCCCTTTAGGGTAATATCAGTAGTAATTTCCGCCTTTTTCATATGCATCTCGGCGCTGTGCTGCCAATTGTAACAGAGCATTTTCTGCTTCCTGATCACCTAAGGCATATTTATGCCACATGTCAATTTGTTCATCTTCAGGCACAACGATGATTCCCTTATGCTCAGAAACCCTATCTAAAATTAGTTCTGCTGCTTTATCAGCAGGATGTGCATCATCCGGGATTTTAATTTGATCATGAACGGTACCATCAATTGATTTCTTAAAGATGGGTGTTGCAATGTTAGATGGGCAGATGGTCGAAAAATAGAGGTTTTTATCAGCGTATTCATATCTTAAAGATTCGGTCAAGCCAGTAACCCCAAATTTTGTAAGGGAATAAAGTGCTTGAAATGGAAACGGAACAATCCCTGCAATAGAACTCGTGTTAATAATATGGCCCGATCCCTGTTTTAACATTATAGGAACGGCTATGTTAACCCCATATATTACACTCCATAAATTTACATCAATTATATTTTTCCAATCCTCAAGAGTGGCCGTTTCAAATTGTAAAGTGCCACCAATTCCAGCATTATTGAATAAAAAATCCAAACTACCTGCTTCTTTTGCCGTATCTTTAATTGCTTTTTCAACCTGTTCTTGATTGGTTACATCCGCAATTATGGTGTGAATCCTATCTTTGTATTCTGGCAATTGTTCAGCAGCTTCTTCAACCTTTTTAGGATTACGCCCGAGCAGGTATACAATAGCTCCTCTCTTTAAGAGTTCTTCACTAATTGCATATCCAATACCCGAGTTTGCACCAGTTACCAAACATACTTTACCATCATAGTAATCTAAATTACTCATAATATCACCCCGATCTTTCATTCAATTACTTTAGACCCCATGGCCCGAAGAATAGCTTTTCCCTCAATTAATGCTGCTTGAATTATCTTCTTTTTAGGCAGAGCCGCTAGACTGTTAATAATATGATATTGGGCTGGATTTTGCATAGGAGTTAATTCCGTCCATTTTAGATCTCCTTTTCCAATTTGTGCTTTTTCAAGTTCTAAACCCTGAGGATATAAAATAAACTGACTTAAATCTGCCCCAGGAGCCCCCACTTTAGGGATATATCTCCAACCTAGAGTATTCATGGTTTTAAATTGAGATTTTAAAAGTTCTAAATCATCCCCTTCTACATTTTCCATTGCTTCAAAATTCATGTTTAAAAAAGTGTTCCCTTCATAACTAACAGTAGTGGCATAATGAGGTTTTAAAATGTGCAGATCTTCTATATCCGCGAAAATTTTGGGAATTCCGGTCTCTTCTCTCCCCCCTAATATAGGTGCAGTTCGATTTTCCCATACTACCAGCGTATAGTCCCCATCAAGTTCATCTTTCTTTCCATGGAACTTTACTGGTGCAGAGACATTTATCAGATTGTATTGCCCACCATACATCCAGTTAATTTGTGTAAATTTATTGAAAGCCACATCAATCTGTGGTTTAAGCAGTTCAAATCCTTCGGGAATAAAATTTTCAAGAAGATCTCTGTCGGTTTCATAGCTCATGGCCAGGCCTGTCGCTTTTTGAATGATTTTTGCGTCAGGATCAAATTTCCCCCCTCCGAAGTGAGCTGGCATAGCATACTTGAAGCCTTCTTTCTCTTTAAACACATTTACAACCTCCTTTTATTCAGCATAAATAAAAGTATTATATTATCAAAAATACTTATATTTTTGTATTCAGATATAAGAATATTTGAGTTTATTTTCTAATTATAATAATTATTAACCGATTAAAAGTTAATTAAAGAATTCTAATAATATTAAAGTGATTTTAAAGTTATTTAATGGACTAATAAAATTAAAAATTATGGTTAAAATAAAAAATGAGTTAATAATCTATTTTGAATGTAAAAGATGAAAAAAATACCATAGGTGGTACGAAATGATGTGCAAGATATCATGACAAAGTAAATTCTAAAGGTAAGCACCAAGCTGAATGAAAAAGCTAAAAATAAATTTTTCATGAATTCTGATAATCATCCAGTTTTTGGCTAACATGCTGGTAAATATCCTTGGTTACCCCAACTTTGCTAATAAAATCGTTGGAATATCGAATATCTCCTCTTTTAGGGTTATCCTGGCGCATAACATACATACATATGGCCGTTACTATCATTAAAGGATCTGTTTTTCTACCCTTTCCCCCACGATAGAGTTTCCTGAAATCCACTTTGGATATTATCTCCCGGGCCCGGTCCTTCTGGCCTCCACCTACTGGTAACAGGACTTCGTCTCCTTCTTCTCTCTTGGTCATGACTAAGGTAGGGCTGTGGCCGGTCATCATGAAATTACTGGCTACTATAGAGAGCATGGCCAAT
The DNA here is from genome assembly GCA_002509745.1 of Methanobacteriaceae archaeon UBA349. Taxonomy (GTDB): domain Archaea; phylum Methanobacteriota; class Methanobacteria; order Methanobacteriales; family Methanobacteriaceae; genus UBA349. The sequence continues at coordinate 8,203 of DAWK01000085.1, forward strand.
TTTTCCTGCAGACGGAAATCCTCATCAGAAGTCTTCATACTGTGAGGCTTGTATTTCTCGTATTTGCGTATTTTATTGGCCATTACCTCGACTTTTACATTATCGTCGAAGAATATGTGTTTTCGTTTTTGCATTTATGGGCCTTCAGTGTTCTGTGTTTAGTTCCTTATGGTGGAGGTGGTTTATAATGGTTTTTGGTGAGAAATAAAAAATTAATTACACCTTAGAACAAAGTAATAGTATAATGTTATTATGGTTTTGATGAGTGTTAAAATCATGGTGAAAAACACATTAATAGCTATAATTGGTAATGGCCTTGAGGAGACCATAACCATGAAAAACAGGATATTGATGGAAGCCATGATTAAAAAGGGTTGAAAAAATGATTAAAGAAGAAATTATAGCAAAAATAGAAGAATGTAAATGTTTTGAAGAAGTTGAATACCCCGAAGAAAACCTGGATGGAAAAACATTTAATGTGAATAATGACCCCGTGACCTTGATAGTTAATAAAGTTAGTATAGGACCTGTAGTTTCCATTGATACTGTTGGTAAGGCCATTCACGTTTGGATTAACCCCTATTTTGTAGGATTTGAGTTCAATGAACCAGTGCTTACCGTGGCCATTAGTTATGAGGAAGTAGATGAATTTGAGATTGTTGATTGATTAAAGCTGATTTTTTCTATTTTTTATATAATTTTTCTTTGAATAGTATTAAAATTTTAATTTTAACCAAAATCTTTATAAGTTATCATGACCACAGTTTATGTAACTGACCCATGAGTCATAGATAAGATTGGTGAGTCATATGATGTTAAGTTATGGCATTTAGGTGAAATCATGTCACTTGCAAAATGGAAGGAAAGAGAAAGAGAACAGCGTCAGAGCGATATTATTGATGCTGCTAGGAAAATAATTACGGATAAGGACTTTGATAAAATTTCAATGAATGAAATAGCCAGAGAGGTCGGCCTTGGAAAAAGTACGCTTTATATTTATTTTAAAAATAAGGAATCATTGTACTTTGCCATAGTCTTACGTGGTATTCGTATTTGGGCCAAAATGATTAAAGAAGAGGTTAAAAAAGGAAATAGTGGTTTTGAAAAGTTTGTGTTATATGGAAAAGCAAATAGAGAGTTTTCTAATCAATATCCAGATTATTTCAGGCTCCTGTATTCACCCACATCCATTAAAAAACAATTTGATATGGATAAAATGAACAGTAGTGAGGATTTCCAGGAAGTACAGGCATTATTCAAAGAAATAATGTTCATAGGAATAGATTCCATACAAAAAGGAATCGATGAAGGTGAAATAAGGCCAGAGGTGGATCCAACTGAAGCCATGATTCTCCTATCCATAATCTTTAATGGTATGGTGAATATGGGCGACTGGAGCAAAGATATCCTGGAAAGCAAGGGAATCGATGGAGAGAAATTTAACAACGATGTAGGAGATTTATTTCTCCACATGTTAATGAAATAGAGAATATATTGAGATACTTATATTAAAATTCATGGCATTGGTGAATTAAGTAAATTAAAGTTGTTTATTCAGTAAAGAGGTGTTAAAATGGATTACAATGAATTAGGTGAGAATTTAAGTGAAATGTTGAAATTAGAGAATGAACCAGTGGCCATAGGATGGTCTGTGAAAGAGCCCCGAAACGTGGAAAAGGAAGAAGGAAAATCCCGATTCTGTGCAAAACTTAGAAAAGCCATGCAGGGCGAAATATTCTATTCCACACTGGAAGAGGAAGAATGTATGGGTGGTGCTAGATATTCCGGGCTTAAAGACATGGCCGAATACCCGGCCAATGTACAAAGTGGTGCTTTTATGGTTCCCCGCGGTTTATATAAAAACATTCCTGCGGTGCAGCGCTCCAGACAAAATGAAACCTACATAGAACCTGGAATTTTTAGTTCCGTGGTTTTTGCTCCTTTAAAAAAAGCTGAATTTGAAGTAGATGTGATATTTATACTCTGCAATGCCAAGCAAGGCATGGAAATACTTCACGCCAATACCTATGATTCTGGAGAACACGGACTGGGCGCCGATGCAGTTCCCATGTGCAGTTCCATGGCGGCCACCCCGTATATGGCTGGAAAAGTCACTTATGGGTTCGGTGATGTGGCCGCCAGGCAGAGTATGGGCCTCACTCCAGAAGAAATCATGGTTAGTATTCCTGCCAGCGATTTATCTCGTATAGTCTCTAATTTAGAAGAAATGCGGACTAAAGTCTTATTTAAGGAAGAATGATAACTCAACAAATAAAATTTATTTTATCTTTTTGAATAACGTGATTAAAGAATTAAAGCTCACCAAGAATCGTAAAAAACGATAAAAACCGTATCTGTAAAAATAGGCCACCCGTGATAACAATGACTTATGAAACCCCCTATAACCTTGCTAAAGATAAAATAATTATGATCATGGCCGGACTAATGGTTGGTCTTTTGGTAGCGGCCTTTGATTACTCCATCATGGCCACGGCTATGCCCCGGGTCATTAGCAGTCTGCAGGGCATGGAATATTATGTATGGCCCTTTAGCACTTACATGTTAACCTCCACCATTGCTATAATCATTTTTGGTAAATTATCAGATATTTATGGTAGAAAACATATTTTAATTACGGGAATCATCATCTTTGTTATAAGTTCCATCCTGTGTGGTTTTTCCACTAATATATTTCAATTGATATTATTTAGAGGAATTCAAGGAATTGGAGGCGGAATTTTAATATCTCTCCCCTTTATCATAGTGGGAGAAATTTTCAGTGCCCGAAAAAGGGCCAAGTACCTGGGAATAATGGCCACTGTATTTGCCCTGGCCGATGTTTTAGGACCTGTTCTGGGAGGCGTAATTACGGATAATTTTGGCTGGAGAGGAGTGTTTTTTGTAAATGTTCCCATTGGAATCATGGCCGTGGGCCTGATTCTCTATTCAATTCCCAATTTCAAATTACCAGATATTAAAAAAGTCATTGATTATTCAGGAATCATTACCTTTACTTTAGCTTTAAGTTCCATGTTCCTGGCCTTAACCTTTGTGGGAGATCTAAATGCCCATCCCTTATTTGAGATAGTAGGGCTCTTTTTATTTTCATTGGCCATGTTTGTATTGTTTATCCGGGCTGAGAAAAAAGCGGTGGAACCGATTTTACCACTGAGGTTATTTAAAAATTCAATATTCAGCATTTCATCAATAGAAAGTTTATTGTCCGCCGCATTGATGTTCAGTGGAGTAATTTACGTCCCCTTATTTGCCCAGGGCGTTTTAGGCATGAGTGCTACAGATTCCGGGCTTTTAATGATTCCCATGCTTTTTAGTCTTACCCTGGCCTCTATAATCACCGGGCAAATCATATCCTGGAGAGGGAAATATAAAAACCTGGTCATTGCTGAATTTATTATAATTGGAATAGGAGTGGTGCTTCTCTCTACCATGAATGCTGATACGCCGTATTATCTACTGGTAGCATATTCCACTATTCTGGGTATTGGTTCTGGAATGGCCTATCCTTTATTCAATATAACTGCCCAGAATGCATTTACCCTGCGAGATATCGGTATTGTGACTGCTTCCATGCGGTTTTTCAGAAATATTGGGACTATTGTGTTTGTTCCCATATTTGGATACATTATGAACCTCACCCTGATGAGTTCGGCCGCTACTTTAGGTAAAACTCAAGCTCTGGTGACTTCTATCCAGAATATTTTCTTCTTGGCCATTATACTGGCCCTGGTAGGATTAATAGTGGCCTTCTTCCTTAAAGAAATACCTTTAGGTGAAGATTCACCGGTATCTCAGGAGGAAGTTCCTGACGGGCTGGTAGAGAAAGCAGAATAATTATTTTAATTTTTAATTTAGTATAATAACTGAGCATGGCCCTTAAATTTGTAAATGGAGATAGAACAAGATGATTAAAATAGCAGTAACTGGTGCTAATGGAAGAATGGGCACTAAAATAATTAAAAACATTCTAAAACAGGACGATATGGAACTGGTGGCGGCCCTGGGATCACCAGACACTCCACTGGAAGGAAAAGATGTGGGGGAAGTAATAGGTGTAGGAAATATAGGTGTTCCTATAAATGGTGCCCAAAAACTTTTCGAGGTTTTAAAGGAAAAAAGGCCTGATGTTCTCCTTGATTTCACCAGGGCCCATATCGCCACTCACAACATTAAAATTTCAGCAGAATGCGGAGTTAATGTAGTGGTAGGCACCACTGGATTATCAGATGAACAATTAGCTGAAATAAGGGAAGCTGTAGAAAAAAATAGGATAAAAGCAGTCATCTCACCTAACATGGCCATAGGGGTGAATGTATTCTTTAAAGTCATTGAAGATCTGGCCAAGATTCTAAATGATTATGATATGGAAATAATAGAAGCCCACCACCAGCATAAAGCAGATGCACCATCAGGAACTGCCCTTAAAGCTTATGAAATCATAGCCCAGGCACTGGGAAGAGATAAAGATGATACTTTTGTCCCTGGTAGGCAGGGAATGGTAGGGGAGCGAACTCCTGGAGAAATAGGAATACATGCCGTCCGTGGTGGAGACATCATAGGCGATCACACCGTACTCTTTGCCGGAGAAGGGGAACGGATAGAAATAACTCACCGGGCCCACAGCCGACAGTCATTTGTGACTGGGGCCATGAAGGCCGTTAGATATTTAGATAGGGCCCCTGCTGGGGTGGTGTGTGATATGGGTGATGTTTTGGATATCTAATTTCTATTTATTTCAATTTTGGTATATTTTTCAGTTAATTCATATATTTTTCTAAGATAGATATCAGATTTCTCATAAAATAATATTTCTGGTTTGATATTTGCTTCAAATTCATTAATAGAATTAATATATTTTATAAATTCGGATATTACAGTTCTAATATTCTCCGGAATAAAATAAAATTTTTTAATATCGTCTTGAATTTTTTCTAATCCATAAAAAATATTCATTCTAAAATCTAAAATATATGCATCTGAGCTTTGAATTCTGTCATAATCATAATAAATAGATCCACTATTTCGGTATAATAACTCATAAATTTCAAGCATTACATCTCGTTCCCGATCAAATATTAATTGTTTCTCTAATTGTTTTTCACTATGTTCTAATTGTTTTTTTGATTGTTGCTCATTATGTTTGAATTGTTTTCTTAATTGTTCAATAGAATTTTTATATTGCACTGATGATTGTTGCATCATTTGATTTTTTTGATCATATAACTGTACTGTCAGTCTTTCATTCGCTGAGCGTATTTGATTTATGCTCCGTATATCATTTCTATAGTTTGAATAAAATGTTCCTGAAATAGCAATACTTGCCGTGAATAGTGCTATTGAATTAGCTAAATTAAACCCAGGATTATATTCATTTTTAATTACGCTAAAATAAACTAAAACATTGATAATTATTAATATTAATGGAATTAAAATCATTAAAATCGTTATAAAACTTACAGTGTTATTATGTCTCCAAAATGAGGATTCTAACTCAGTTTCATCACTATTTTCTAATTTTTTATCATCTTTTTTCATAATATCCCCTTAATATCATAATATTTTTCTATAATAAAATAATTTTCTGGTGGGGTTTAAATCTTGATAATAAGAAATTGTAGCAATAATTGGATTCATTATTTAGGAAATAAAACTATTCAAATGCTCAATCTAATAGGAGTAGTTCATTCGGAATCACTAGTAGAATATAACGCCAAAATACTCGCAAAAATGAAACACCCTAATTAACAGCCCTCTTAACCAACTCAATAACCCTGGCCTCTTCCTCGGCCCCCAATTCCATAATAGCAAAGGCCGTGGGCCACATATGGCCTTCATCGAGGTTGGCATTTTCATTGAAGCCTAAGGTGGAGTACCTTGTTTTGAACTTCTGCGAGTTTTGGAAAAAGCAGATGACCTTGCTGTCCTTGGAATAGGCCGGCATTCCGTACCAGAGTCTCGGTGTGAGGTCTGGTGCAGTGGCCTTGATGATCTCGTGGATTCGCTGTCCCATGGCCCGATCTGGTTCGGGCATCTCGGCGATCTTGGCCAGTACCATGTTTTCTGCTTCTTCATTTTTTTGTTTAGTTGTTTTTTTCATGAATTCACCCCAAATATATGAAAAAAATAATTAATTCACT
>DAWK01000167.1 GCA_002509745.1 Methanobacteriaceae archaeon UBA349
TGAAGGAAAAATAAAAGGTAAACTTAAAAAATAATTTGATATAACTCTAAATAATTCATAATGAAAATAATTATTTATTTTTTTGGATATTGAAAGAATACTTTTAATCTATTCCTTAATTAATACAATTTATTTACCACATCTATTTTCTTAAAATAAGCACCTAAAGTGAATTTCACTTGCTGGTCCAGGGCTGGTTTAGATTCGGCTTCCAGGATATATGGGCCGGTGATTATTTCTGTGTCGGTATCTTCCAAATTAATTTCCACCCGGTGGATATCATTTCCATCAGCGTCTTCTTCGTTAGTATAATTTTCCACATATATGGTTGCATTTTCAATTTCTTCTACTTTATTTACCAGATCATATAGTTTCATGGCCATATTTATCACCTTTTATTATGATATACTTTGAGCTTTAAAGGGCTGTTTAATACTATTTTTTTCTCAAAATTTCCTTAGTTATAATGTCTTCTCTTTTCCTAATTCTGACGGCCTGTGCTATCTGGGATAATTAGAAATAATATACAGATTTTGAAAGAGTTGCTATCATAATTTTAGGTCAAAATTTAAAGATAATAAATAATTCCCATTAAATAAGTAGAAAATAAGATTAAATATAATAATTGGAATAATCGTGCCAATGGTTTTATAAATGGTTATATGTCCATATAACTTCTTTTTGAGCTACCGATAATTTGAAATATGTTCATAAGAATATTATATGATATGTTTTAATGGGGGTTGTATAAATGTCGAAGAAAATTGAAATAGGTTTATTAATTGTTTTTGTTTGTTTAATTATGGCTATATCGGGATGTGTTTCAATTGATTCTGTTAAAGTAGAGGTTAATCATACTGGTAGTTGGAATGGTACAATTACAGATTCATCAGGAACTCGTTCAATAGAAGGCACGGGTGATGAAACAATAGATTTAGGAATGTATTCAGGTAGCCTAAAAGCTGTAGTTCAAAAAAAGGATCCAGAATCTGGTGAGCTAATTGTATCTATAATAAGAGGAGGAAAAACAGTTGTAACAACAAATACAGAAGATTCTTCTCTGGACTATGCTATAGCCAGCATTTATTTGGCCTAGATAAAGGAACTAGTAGTGATGGGTACTCATACTGAGTATTCTGTATGAAATAATAAAGGCTTAGAGGAAGGGGCCTGATGATGGGTCCTCCTTTTTCTTAATTTTGTTATTAAATTAAAGGCCCTATTGACACTTTTCGTAAAGAAATTGAAAAATATGTCTAACTATTAAGCTACAGGAAGTTTTTATCAAAGTCTAGAATTATATCATCTTCTAGGCGAACTGATTTTTTTGTATTCGTAATCTTCAGTAATGTATAAAATAAGCGAATCAGATTGGTAATCATAATCTTGATCCATGAGGAAATGCTTTAAAATATTTCTATTTTCATCATTATCACCATAGTCTATTTTAATATAACTATTACACCTTTAAAAATTTTTTGTTCAAATCAAGAGGTATTATAACGACCCTATGTCTATTATTTTATGATTAATTATAATAACATTAAAAATCAATAATTAATCAAAGGATGAATTAATTATATGGTTTTTATTAAAATTTGAATGATATGGAATTTGTTGGTTGAATCGTGAGAGTGGTTAAAATGGAAAAAAACGAAATCATTAAACTCATTAGAAGTTTGAACCCTCAAATTCAGGAAAAATATAAAGCTCAAGTAAAGGCCATTTTTGGATCATATGTTCGTGGAGAAGAGACTCCAGAGAGTGATTTGGATGTTTTAGTAGAATTTAGTGATAATGCTAATCTTCTGGATCTGGTAGGACTATCCCAATTTTTAGAAGATGAAATGCATATTAAAGTTGATGTGGTTCCTATTGACACTGTTCGTAAAGAAATTGAAAAACAGGTCATGAAGGGGGCCATTCTTGTATGAGGGATCCTAAACTTTATTTAAAAGATATTTTAGAGGCTATGGATTCCATAGAACTATTTATTGGTGAAATGGACTTTGATGAATTCAAAGAAGACGATAAAACTTCCAGTGCAGTTATAAGAAAGTTTGAAATCATTGGCTAGGCTACCAAAAACTTACCAGAAGATATTAAAAAAGATTATCCCAATATTCCATGGAGGGAAATGGCTGGAATGCGAGATAAACTTATTCATTTTTATTTTGGAATTAAATACGAACTGGTATGGCGTACTGTAAAAGATGTTATTCCACAAATAAGGCCGTCTTTAGTGGAAATTTATCAAAAATAAAAAATATTTTAATTCTAATTCTTTTAAGTACTGAACCTTTTTTCTAATTCTAAAATTTTGTTCTACACTAATTTAAATAGAAATAATGGATATATCAAAATAACATTAAAATAAGAATCAGCACCGGGAAGTACTGTTAAACGTGCACCTCAAGGTACACTGACTCCCAGGTTTTACCTGTTATATTAAGATTGTTTTCTAGGTATAAATATTTTACTTGAAATTGGGATAACTCTATGGTAGAAAAGGAATTTATGAACTAATAAATAAAAAATATTTCTTTTAAACAGTTGCTAATTCAGTTTCCATGGCTGGAATTCCAATATCATTGGAAGTGAATGTATCAACTAATTGTGTTTGTTTCATGTTATGTAATATCACACCAAAACCTGCTTTAAGACTTATAGACTTTTCATTAACTTTTATAGTCATCTTTATTTCTTTGATACCATTTAAAGCATATTTTGGAACTTTAAGAACACGAGAAGCATTAAGTATCTCCAAGGCCACTGGAGTACCTGCTTCGTCAAAATCAAGAATTAGATCATTATCTAACTCAATAGAAGTATATAATTATAATCTTTGGAAACATAGATGAATAAACCATCCACATCCATATCATACTGATAATCAACTTCAAAATTAGTTCCTTTCATGATGTCTAATCCTCCTGTCAATATAATTTATTTTTCTGTTAATTTAACTATGTTTATGATCTATCTAGTAGTTCTCATATTAAATAACTCAATGTAGAAAATTTCCAGATCATTCTAATTAGAAGAATTTGCAATGTAAAAAATCAGAATCATAGTTGTATTAAAATTGATTTATAAAAATTAAATAAAGAAGTAACTTATTTTATAATACAAAAAAATTCACTTATTTAAAACAAAAGTAAAAATTAAATATATAATTAGAAATATTCAATGGAACCAGATTTCCTAACTTCCCTATGTTTTTTCTCAAAACTTTCTGAGTTTCTAGATTTAACAGTAGGAACATGATTTGTATTTTCATTAACCGGTCCTAAACTTTTTTTTCTAAACAATATACTCACCTTATTATTATTAAATAATCTTCTAATTAAACTGATATATATAATTTTGTGTAAATAGTAATCTATTTAAGCTTAAAATCCTAAATAAGGCGAAATTAATCCAATTAAACTATTCTTTAATTCTGGAGAAATTACAAATAAAAATATGATAAAAGTAAGTAATAAAAGTATTCCAATCATTACACTAACGAAATTTTTATAAATTATTTCATACTTTTTAAAAATAGAAAATTCCAAAAATAATCCTAAATAAGATAGAGTGGCTATTAAACAGCTTAAAGGAACGCTCATATTGACTTTAGCATCATTAAAATTCGCGAAAATAATAAAAACACTAAGACAAGCAACTAGTGAAAAACCTATTCCTGGAAAAATAAGATAATATAAATTATTTTTTACGGTATATCCGAGATCTATAGAGTTTAAGCAATATTCTGGGGTTTTAAGAATTATTTTATAGCTTTCAGGTTTTATTATAAATTTATAACTTTCATTTAAAC
>DAWK01000168.1 GCA_002509745.1 Methanobacteriaceae archaeon UBA349
CAGTTATGGGATAAGTTCTGGAGTAGTGGGATATCCAATCCCCTGCAGGCCATTGAACAGATGTCCTACTTAATGTTCATGAAACGTTTAGATGATGATGAGATCGCCAGGGAAAAGAATGTTCCATTAAGTGGAGAACCATTCGAATCCCTCTTTAAGGACTGTCCTGATTGCCGCTGGTCACAATGGAATAACATGGCCTCTGATGAGATGCTGGACCATGTCCGGGATAAAGTATTTCCTTTCCTTAGAGATTTAGGAGATGATGACTCACTCTACAGTCGTTATATGAAAGATGCAGTCTTTGCCATCCCTACCGGTACTCTATTAACAGAGGCCACCAGTATCATTGACGGTATGCACATCAAGGAGCAGAACCTGGACACCAAAGGGGATATCTATGAGTACCTCTTGTCTGAACTTAAAACCTCTGGTAAAAACGGCCAATTTAGAACTCCCAGACACATCATCCAGATGATGGTGGAATTATTAGATCCTAAAAGCGGGGAAACCATCTGTGACCCGGCCTGTGGTACCGCTGGTTTTTTAGTCAATGCCTACCAGCATATTCTCCAAGCCAACACCTCTGAAGATCTAATCAAAATAGATGATGAAGGAAACCCTTATAACTTTAAAGGGGATAAATTAAGCCAGGATGAATTCAAGTTTCTAAAAAATAAATCATTATATGGATTTGACTTTGACCAGACTATGGTAAGAATCTCTTTAATGAACCTTATGATGCANNCTGGCCAACCCACCATTTAAGGGAAGCATAAATAAAGATGAGCTCAGTGATGATTTCTCCATAAACACCACCAAGACCGAGATTTTATTCTTAGAACTGATGTACAACATCTTGACCATTGGGGGCCGTTGTGCAGTTATTGTTCCCCAGGGCGTTTTATTTGGAAATTCTAAGGCCCATAAAGCCATCAGACAAAAATTATTGGAAGATTGTAGATTAGACGCTGTTATATCCATGCCATCGGGAGTATTCAAGCCTTATGCTGGAGTATCCACTGGTATTTTAATCTTTACTAAAGGAGAACCTACAGAAGATGTGTGGTTCTATGACATGGAGGCCGATGGTTATTCCCTAGATGATAAAAGGACTTTTATTGATGGTAAAGGGGATATTCCAGATATTATTGAAAAATATAAAAATAAAAATAAAGAAGATCTGGAAGATCGTAAGGCCCAATGCTTTGCTGTTCGATTAGATGAAATAAAAGAAAATGACTATTCTTTGAGCATTTCTAATTATAAAGAAATAGAGTACGAGGAAATAGAGTATGAGGCCCCGGAAGTAATTAAGGCCAAGATTTTGGAATTAGAAGAGAAGATAATTAAGGGGTTAAAAGATCTGGAAATTTAATTAATTCTATCCTTTATTTTATTTTTTTATTAATTATGCTAAGTCAAGTTATTGAATTCTTGAATTTATTTTTAATTTTAATATTAAGAAATAAGTATCAGTTTAAATAGTATTACTAATAATACTTTATTTAATAAAATCTGCATATCAAAATTAAACCTGGCTACTCTTTGGATGTGGAGGTGTTTTAGATTCGTGATTATGATATTGGTCAAGTTTGGGAGATTTTAAACAGTCTTAAAGAGATAAACGAGTATAATGTTAGAGAGTCCCGTCATGTAATGCTTTCTTTTTCTAAAAGAAGCTCTTTTATTGATCAAGATATTGTTTATGATTCATTAGTTAATAAGAAGCCTGTTTTGATTGGGAAAACTAGTTATGACACCTTTAAAGTCTTATATGAACATCCAAATAGAAGTAGTGAAGATATTTATATTATCTTTAAAATTGATGAAAGCAAAAATATTTTATTAGTAACAATATATACTCACAGTATTGAAAGGAGGATTAGACATCATGAGAGGAGCTAATTTTGAAGTTGATTATCAATACGATATGGAGGTGGATGGTTTATTCATCTATGTTTCCCAAGATTATCAGTATAATACTTCTATTGAGTTAGATAATGATGTTATTCTTGATTTTGATAAAGGTGGTATTCCAGTGGCCCTGGAGATACTTAATGCTTCTCATGTTCTTAAAGTTCCAAAATATGCTTTAAATGGTATTGAAGAAATAAAAATGACTATAAACGTGAATGAAAAGTCTATAAGTCTTAAAGCAGGGTTTTGCGTGATTTTACATAACCTGGAACAAACACAATTAGTAGATACATTCACTTCCAACGATATTGGAATTCCAGCCATGGAAACTGAATTAGCAACTGCTTAAAACAAAAATATTTTTTATTTTTTATAAATTTCCATTAAAGATGGCCTTATTTGGGGAATAACATCTTTGATAGTACGCCATACCAGTTCGTATTTTATTCCAAAATAAAAATGAATAAGTTTATCTCATCATTCTACCATCTTCAAAAATTACTATAATTTTTCAAACCTAAATTAATTAATAATAGTTATTCACAAATTAAATCACATACTAATTGTTACTTTGGTGATGGTGTT
>DAWK01000012.1 GCA_002509745.1 Methanobacteriaceae archaeon UBA349
TCTCTTTTAGAAAATATGGTGGCAAAAACACCAGCCATTAAAGATGAAAATATTATACCCATATAAAACCAACCACTTTCACCATAAAGCAAATAAGCAATAAATAAAAAGATTAAACCAGCAAAAACACCCGCAAGAATACCCTGCCACCTTATTTCAATAGTAGGATATAATGCAGCTCCACAATTACTGCAAAGTTTCTCTTTATCATCATTTGAACTGCCACACTTTTTACATTTCATTGACTAGTCCCTCGTAAATTTAATAAAAAAATGAATATAAATATGTATATTCTTTTTTAATTTAACTATTTTGTATCGAATCCTGTAATAAATGTTTTAATGATTCCACTTGACCAATCGGTAGGTTGAGTTCTAATGTATAGTTTGAAGATTTCTTATGTATATATGATAAAAAATAATGAATTGTAATTTATAATACTGTTTAACCACAATTTATTCCATAAATGTTGTAAATTCATTTTCCATGACATTACTCATGTAAATCATCATCCCGAATAGTTTCTTTGGATTAAATCCATTACTAGTATCTACACAAGCTTTAATTTCAATTTTTCTTTCTGAATCTAGTATAAATGTTATACAGCGATATTTCTCAGAGTTAAGTTTATTTATCTGTTCGAGTACTTTTTCATCTCTTACATGATTTCCAAGTTTCAAATAATTATATGTAATAATATCAACGATTTTTGAATTATCAAAACGACAAATCACCTTTGCACGGGCCCCTGAAGGCAAATAATGTGGAAAACAAAAAATTACTGATTCACCACAGTCAAATCTTTCCATATACAATCCCTGGGCCTCTATAAATTTTGTGAAATCTAATTGATTTTTATTCATAATTACGCCTCCAAAACAATCCAAATTTAACTTAAAAGATTAATAAACACTTTTTAAATCTCATTTTAAAAAAGAAAAATAATATTGACTTAAAGTGTATCAATACCTTTATCAAGTCTTTTCCTTGAAAAAAGATGCAAAAAGAAGAAATTCCCTAACAGAAGGATAAGATTTGTTTTATATGCTTCAGATCCAACTAATGCAGGTGTGAATAAATGGGTGTAGATAAGTATCAGGCCTATCCCAATTGAAAATAAAATTATGCTTATAATCATGTCTTTTAGGCTCATGTGTCTTTTAAATATTAAAATCGTGCTTATAATCATTCCATACAAACTAAAAAATGAATTCAATGCATTTCCACTAATAATTTCCTGTATAAGTGATGATGCAAATAATAATGCAAAAATGAACGTCACAATCGAAACAAGTTTTTCTTTCATAATAACACCTTTTTTACAATAAGTTCTCCTGAAAATGTTTTAGATAATTATTTACTCAAAAATATTAATTTCAAATCCATCTAAATCCTTTTTACATCCATTAAAGTTTTTTAAACGACTTTTCACATCTTCATCCCTCCAACCATAATAATCTTTAAGAAATTGCCAGTAATTGCCCTTTTTTTGACAACCATAACACTGATAACCATTTTTATGCACCATGAATGATGGTTTTCGATCTTCATGACTCTTCAAAGGACAACGGTACATCACATACTCTTTTTCAGGATACTCCCTCTCTGGAGCACCCATAATAGATCTAAAAAAGGCCCTATGATCATTAACCAGTCCTGAATTGTAAGTTTGAGAGACGGTCATCTCAGTGTTTTCAATGGTTTTTTCGACTTTAGCATTGTAAGATTCAACCAGGTCAATTCTTTTCAAATGTTCATGAAAATTACTGGTGAAATCCATCCTGCTGAAGGCCTCAACCCGAGGATTGATTGATTTTTCCATAATCTCATCATAGCTATCCTCAACAGAAAATGGAACCACAGTGAGGCCAGTTAACTGGTGTTTAGAATAAGGGGCTCTGGAAAGGCGGGCCATTGCATCACGATTAACTGCTAAATCAAGAGATTCATAGCCGTTTGACTTTTTAATATTCTCTGCAAACCAGGCACCGGCCCTGTTGAGATTTTTAAATCCAGAAGCTCGGAAAAAAGTATAAGCATGAGCTCCTTTACATCCACTAAAAAAAAGTATAGGTTCTTTACCAAAAAGCTCTTTAAAATCCATTGCAAAGTCTTTGGCCTCATCTATGGCCTTTTTGGCAATTTTTTCATCAATGATGAGTTCTCTGATTTTTTCCTTCAATTCTTGCTGCTGATCTCTTTCATGGACTGGGCCATGGCGTCGTAAAGAAAGGAGCAGATTTTTTATTTTATTTACTTGAGTATTACTTACATCAAAATCAAAGAATGCTCTATCTAAAACCATTCTTCGAGAATCCCCTCTTTTTAAATTATCCCAGCTCCCATGATCATAAACATGAGTGAAACAGGGATGATGGCCACTATTGCGGAGCACATGTAATAATAAGTTTTTAGAGTTTTTCAATGCAAATTGGATTCTGAACTTTTTATTATCAAAATCAGGTGGCCTTCTAAAATGTCTGAAAAACTCATGGCCATAAAAATCCCGGTAAAAAGATTGTACACCTCTCATTTTACCATCCTCTGGTAATAAATGAGTTTATCCAGTTTTCGTAAATCAGAATAGGTTTTATCTTGAATTTTTATTCCATGGCCTGGTATTTCAATGATATATCCTTTGTAAAGTAGGTTATCTACAAATATTTCTACCTGGGCCTTGGCAATATGACCCATATTCAGGCTCATGGCCTTGACCACAGTATCCTTACTTAAACTCATTGAAGGAACATTATATTCATCTATGGCCTCTGTAAGATGTAGTAAAAGAAATTTCTTTAAATTAATGTTTATACTAAGCCAATCCAGAATATATGCTGGCTTATTAGGTTTTGTTAAGTTATTTAAAGTTAAACTGGGAGGGGTTGTTATTTTATCCACCCCCTTTCCGACATGTCTTTTAAAGTTAGGAGTATTTCATCCAGGTTGTACCTTGACTTAAGTTCTTCAACTATTGATTCTTCGGTGTGATCTTTCATGTCAGCCAGTTGGGTGAAGATGGATTTTTCCAGGATAGTGATATTTTTGTAATCAATTTCCACGCCAGGAATGGTTTTTATGAACTTAGAGCTTTTCGAATATCTGTTTTTACTTATCAGATTTTCCTTATTCTTATTTGATTTTTTAAACGGCCTATGTTCCTTTGTTATGTAGATTCTAAATTCCTTGGAATGAATAGGGGTGGGTGTGTACACTACCTTATTGACTACTCGTGATTCATAGTGGGGTAGGTGTATCACGTCCCCTACGTTATATGAGGAATTTAGAATCTGTTTTTTTATGAACTCTTCTTCCTTTTCTTTTATTCTAGGCCATTTTATAGTTCTGATAGCTAATAGCAGACTTTTATATTCCTTCGATCCTGATTTAATGAATACTTTGGTCCTTCCTTTAACAGAATTTTTAATTTTAGTAGCGTTATCATGGTAGATGTAATTATTGTCTGCAAAAAATTTAAGAATCTGCCATGCATATTTAGATGATTTTCCCAATTCTATCTGAAGTTCATTAGAAGTAACATAACCCTTATCCTCAATTATTTTATATACGGTGGGGAGAGCATCAATCAGCCTTTTATCAAATCCAGTTAATGTAGCCTCTAATATAGGTCCTCCCAGAATTATGGCATGGCCTAAATCTACCCATGAAGCCACGAGAATATCTTGCCCGTTTATTTGCCCCTTACATCGTTGATATTGGAAAAGTAGTGCGCTTTCTTTAATAAGTTGCATTAGCTTTTTAGAATCCCTTCGGGCCCTTGGATTAGTTGTTGGAAAAATTTCAAATAATTCCTCTTCATACGGAATTAAAACTGTGTAAGGTTTTAATAGTTGAAAAGCTTGTCTTAATACTTCATATTTATAATCAAAAAGAGATTCGCCACGGATTTCCTTAAGTTTTTTTTCAGTAGTTTTAAAATTTTCCTTCAGAATTCTCTTGGTTTGCTCCTCACTGTCATCAACTGGTATGATGAAATTCCGGGTTGAGAATTCAGGGTCTATTTCTATGGCCGTGGTAGTGGTAACAATAGTTTTAACTGGAATTGTTTCTTTTTGAATTTCAAAACGGCCAGTTTTAAGGTTTTTTATAGTAGTTTCGGCTATGAATCCACCATCATCAGCAGACATTAACCTGGCTTGTTTATTTTTGAATTCATCTTCCAGAGTTTCTTGGATGTACAGTATATCTACTAGATTCCAATCTTCAGAATACTTTAAAGCAGTATCAGATAGACTTCCCACCTTTTTGGTCCTATGAATGCCAGTTACTACATTGGCCGTATTGGTTTTTCCTATTGATGATCCTCCTTTAAGAGTATTTATTGTAGAAATACCTAAACGAGCACCAATACAGTTGAAATTTAAGACATGTTTTGATTCTACTTCTCCAATAATAAATCCACAACTAGTAGATCTTTCATAAAATGCCCTATCAATATAACTTAATAGATCTGGCCTTTTTAAGATCTTTTTAAGCTCGTTTTTCCTTTTTTCAGGTAGACCATTTATCTCATTTTCAGGGGTTTTTGCAGATTCTTTTTCCTTATCCAGGTCTTTTTTGGTCAAGATATCATTACGATGGTCCCCGATGAATACTCCCACATCTTCAAGAAAATAATTAATTTCCTCCCTGGAGATTCCACTATGGTCATGTAAATATTTGACTAATTTTAGGTCCCTTTTGTTATTATTTACATCAAGTCCATTCTTGTTTGTAAGCTTTCTATGGAATCTAGCTTTTTTTGATCCTTCTATTTCCAACCATTGAACCATGTAGGAACCAGGGAATCTTTCCTCAGTAATCCAATATTCTAAGCCATTTATCTCTCTGAAAAATACGCTGAATCCATCTTGAAATATTTTAATTGGTTTATTTCTAAAAAAAGGTATTACATCTAATCTTTTAGGTAGCATGGCCATTGGATTTTTTTTATCAAAATTTCCATTTCCAGTAGGCCATTCATTATTTGGATCTCCCTCTAAGATCTCATCTATCTTTTCTTCTGGCATCTAATTCCTCAGATTTCTAATAATTTTTATCTTTGGTATTTCCAGAATGACGGATATGATTTATATCATTTTGATGTCCTGGATTTTCTGTTTTGAGCTCATTTTTAATTGCTTTACGAACAAACTGGCTTACATTTTCTAATTTTCCAGTTTTTATCATTTCTTCAATTTGTATTAGGTCTTCTAGTTCAATTGACACACTTTTAGCTACCATCAAATCCATCACCTCATTTTATTACTTATTATTATTTTATGTATTAATTAATACTTATTAAATAATAAGTGATAAATATAGTTTTTGGATTAGAATTTAAAAAAAGTATAAATTGCATAATGTGGGGGTGTATCTGCAACTGATGTGGGTTTTGGAGCATTAGTGCCAGAGACTTTTGATACTCATCGAGAAATTGGAAACATGTTCGGTCTATATTGACCTAGAACTGCACATCGGGTCCTAGATCCCGTGGAGATTTGTACGATCAAAATTTAACTGCTTGTGCTTTTTATTAGGTGGAATTAATCTGGTGGTCGTTGAATTAAACGTTGAAAGCTTTGAACGAAAATAATAACGTGAACAAGATCAAAACAAAACAAAAAAGTACATTGGAGTTGGAGTGTATTATGTATAAACAGGACATACATCCATAATCCAAAATTGGACATTTTCGGATTAAATCCGTTCTCAATAAATAACTTTTTATAGATCTGTTCATCTGAATAATAATAAATAATAATAATAATAATAATATTAATTATAGAATTCTGAAATGGTTTAGTTTGGTATTATTCCTAATTTAAGGAAATTAAATAAATCGTGGAAGGGAGTTTCAAATGGATTTTATTCAAGTTATAACAACAATAGTAATTTCTTTTTTAGTTTCTTTAATTATATGGTCATTAACTTACATAATACCATTCATAATGCCATTACAATTATCAAGAGTTGTTTTATTAATCACTGAAAACATGGAAACAAACGATCCCATTGAGATTCGTATTTTAGTTGAACAGTTTGTAAAGTATGATGATTGGAAACGGTTAACTGCACGCGGCAGACTTAAATCTCTTTTTATTCAGAAAATGGAAGAAATAGAAAATGATAAGTTTATGGAATGGGATAGTTTAATGAATAGTCTCACATTCCTTAGCATTGATGATGTAGTATCATACCTAAAAAGTGTTAAAAATGAAATGAAATCATCTAAATCTGATAATTTTGATTTTAACCCCACTTGGATAGATTTTAAAGGTTTAAATGAGTATTATGAAGAATTTGAGGCAAAGTCTCTTGATAAACATATTCTAGAATATTCCCAGATAAAGAAAGAATATGAAAATGCTAAAGTGTGGTTTTTCATGGATGAAGATTTATTGCCATTAAAAAGGGCTGAAATAAATAAATACAACAAACCATTGACTACACATGAATTAGCTGTTTTGATGACAGAAACATATCCTATAATTGATAAAAAGGGAGTATACAACAAAGAAGAGGTTTTGAAAAGAAAAAATTTTTTTCAACCAAAAATTAGTAGTCAAGAAACATTAGAAAACACTTTTGAAAAAGTTATTACCTTTTTGGATTATCCTCATAAGAAGAAATTTAAAGAAGAATTAATGTATAAATTGTCTATAGGGTTAAGTAATCATGTAATAGCTTCTAATGAACTCCTGAATTTAAATAATATTGTGGATTCAAATATTATGAATAAAGATTTCGAAAATATACGTAAACAGTTAAATTTACATTAAAATAATTAATGAACTCATTATATTTCTTTTCAAATTATGGAATTATAATAACTCTTCCCACATTCAACAAAATCATTCTTAGATTAGCTACTATTAAATAACAATATTTATGTGAACTACATGTCTTCAGAGTACAATTTATCAAATGGATTTAAGATTTACGGAATTATTGCAATAATTTCATTTATACTCTTTATAATTGGATATTCCTCTTTTCCGTTTTGGCTAAAATTGACAAATAGTAATAGTGCCATTTCTATGGTTAGTTCATTAATACAAAGTGAAGCTGCAGTTCTAGGGATTGTAGTAACATTAAGCTTAGTCGCTGTTCAACTAACTGCATCTTCTTATTCAACAAGAGTAATCCGAATATTTAAAAATTCATATTCTCTTTGGATTTTGATTATAATTTATATTATCACAATAATTTATAGTATATTCATTCTAAAAATGATGCCTAACGATCCAATTAGTTATAATAATGAATTTCAGATATGGTTAGCATATTTATTAGGGATTTACTCATTTACAGCATTAATACCATACACTATAGATATCTTGAATTTAATGGAACCCAAAAATATAACTATAATATTATCAAAAAAAATCACAAACCACAAAATTGATGCTCATGGAAATAATAAAGAATCATATTATCCCATTCAACCAGTTATGGATATTTTAACTCTTTCTTTAATGAAACATGATTATGGGACTTTAAGGGAAGGACTTGATGCTCTCAAGAAAAGCATAATGTCATTACTTGATGATATGTCTATAGATGACAATCAAATTATCGATGATTTTTTAGTGTCCCATATTTTTGATCAATTATTAACTTTGGTTGAAATATCTAAAAGGAATAACAAAGATGAATATTCAATTTTAATCTTATCTGAGATTTTAACAGAGGCTGGGAAAAAAACAGCTGAAAAAAAGCTGAAAAAAACAACATTACGAGACATACTTTCGTTATTTATTTTAGGAAAGTTATCTGTAGATGAAACTCTTCAAAAACCGGTTATAAAAGTAGTTGATGCTCTTGAAGAAATAGGTTGTGTTTCTGGCGAAAACAAATTAAATAAATCGTTTCATCAATCTGTTCATTATGTTGAAAATATTGGGATTGATGTAATGAAAAATAGATTACATAAAGCTTCAGACCATGTTATTAAGTCTCTTGAGACAATGGGGTTAAAGGCTGCAGAGCTTGGACTTAAAAAAATAACAAGTAAGTCCATATATTCACTTGAAAAAGTTGGAATGACTGCAGCCATAAATGATCGCGAAAAGGATAGAAGAAAAGTAGTTGAATCTATAGGAAAAATTGGTTTAAAAGAGGCTAAAAACCAGCATGTATACACAACCATAAAAACAATTAATTCCTTGAAGAAGATTGGCGTTGCAGCATCTACTAAACATATTAAAACAACTAGATTATCTGTTTATAAAATTGTAAAAATAGGAAAAATTGCAGCAAAGCAAAGAATGGAAAATACAACTCTATTTACAGTAAATTCACTTCTTTCAATAGCTAATGTTTTAGAAAACAATAATTATGGTATGATAATAAAAATCATGTTCGAAATTGAAGAATTGCTTCAATATGAAAATAGTGATATTTACTTCTCTGAAGAGACTCTTTCTAATTTAAATCAGCTTTTTAAATCATATAACGATAAATTTGACTTTAAAACTGAAAAAATTGAATCATTAATTGATTATAAATAACTCTTCTTACTCAAGACATTTCTTATTATCATGCAACTCAAAAATCCCATTATAACAATCTGCAGTCATTTACTTTCTTTCAAATTTTAGATAATGAATAACATGAGCACTATAAAAAGTAATACTTTTATACTAGTTTTTATTAAACAAAATTGTAGGAAGTAATACGAAACTTCTGTAAAAAAATTCAATGGTGGGACAATGGAAGAAAAAAAAGAAGGTTTAAATACAGTGCATGATGCCTTTAGTGCATGGAAAGGATTAATTGATTGGGCGGAAAAAGATAATCCACTAGAAAAATTAGATAATGAGGATTAAACTTCAGAAAAGCCCTTATTTTTGCAAAATGCAAGGTTAAATCAAAGAAAATAGTAAAAAACAATAAAATACAGTTATTAAATGCGCGGATTTTGCCAGGAAAATAAAACACAGCTGAAACGGCTACAGGATGAAATTTCACAACCAGCAAAATCGAAGATCTTAAAAATAGAACAAGAAATGATCATATTGAAACCGTATCCAAGGAAAATTATCGGGAGGAACTACTGGAAGATGGAACTTCAACAGACCTAACAGCAGGGCCTGGAATAAAATAAGCAATAAACTGAATCATGAATGCCATAAAACAAATTTAGCTAGTTTCAAGTGTGATCCATTAGATACCACAATTTTAAAGCAGCGGTGTCATTTTTTTCACATTAGAAAAGTTTGGATATCTCGATTCGAATTTGAAACTAATAACCTCACAAGAAACAATAGATGTGTTACAAAACTGTATATAATTGGCCTCTTGATTTGATTAAAAAAAGAATTCAAAAATTGGAGTAATAATTAAAATTTAATTCTATGTGATTTAAATATCATTGTTTCTAGAATTTCACTGATTTTTTCGTTTTTATTATTAATATCATCCAAAATTTTGTTTTGTTTATTGATCTCAAGATTAATTTTCTTAACAATTCTATCTTGCTCGGGGATAGGAATATCAATTAATGGGAATTCACTAATTTGACTTGGAAAAATATTAGTATTATTGCCTAAACCTTTTTTATAAATAAAAACTAAATACTGGAAAAATTGTGATCTGAAATAATAATAAGCAAACCAATGATTATAATCTTTAAGTCTTATTCTCATAGTAAAATCAGAATAAATACCCTTGTATTCTTTATCAATTATAGCTACTTTACCTATAGTTCCTTCACCCGAACGAGCTAAAATGATGTCATTTTTTTTAATTTCTTTATTAGTATTTTTTAAAAAAAATCCTTGGGAAACCTTTTTCGCATCATTAGGTTCAAATCTCCATTTTTTAATATCCGCCATAGAAATATAAAAATTATCACCCATCTTATCATAATCTTTTGGGGAAATTCCTTTTCCTAATTTTATTGGTTCTTCCAAAAAATCTTTAATTTTTTTTGAAGTTATTTCATTTAATGAATTTTGGACAAATTTACCTGCATTTCGATGAAACTTGAAACTAAATCTCAAGTCAATATTTCTTGAAAAATTAGATAATGATAAGCAATAACTAGACTCGTTTTTAAGATTTTCAAATTTTGTTATGTCAAAATTAAATTCTTCTGAAAATATATTGTTAATTATTTCTATTGGATCTTTAATCTGTGATTTTAATGTAGTAATTTCAGTATCAATAATTTCTATTAGTTCTAAAATCTTTTTTTGTTCATCTAATGATTCTGGGAGTAAAATTGGTAAATTACTAATATAGTTTTTAGCCAAATTTTTAACTGTTTTACCAGTTTCAACACTTCTGAAATATTTTTTCATAAGCCTTGAATTTAGATAAAATACTAAAAGTTTAGGATTTAACTTTCTTTCATCAACTCTTAATTTAGTAAGATAATGGGATAAAGTTAATTGTATCCCTTCAATTTCATTGATAAAATAGAAACTAGCTCCAACATTAGAAGAGATGGCAATAATTATATCTCCTTTCTTGATTTCATAAGGTCTTAATTTTTCTCCTTTTTCTTCATTAAGATAAATCAAATTATTACAATTGATTTTTCCATCTTTAATATTTCTTACTACCAAATGTGCATATTTAGAAGGTTTGTTGTTGTAATCCTTTCTTTTTATAGATTTACCTGTTTCGATATTACCAATAATAAATTCATTAAGAAATTTATAATTATTTGTATTAAACAATTCTTTTGATATGTCTATATAATCTACATCCATTCTTAAAAAAAGATCATTATCTAAATAAGAAAATTCAGTGCAGAAAATATTCAATCCCATGTTACTTGCTCCCTCATGAAATCCAATATCTTAATTTTTTCATTTTTGCGCAAAAGTACATCATCTGAACTAAAATCTTTCATTGTCCCGTCTAAAAACAAATTTAATAAAACATCATCAGTTCTATCAAAATATTCTGCTTTAAGTTTTCCATATTCATAATAAGTTTTAACATTATTTAAGAGACTTTGATATAATTCATCATCTGTAATGTCATATTTGATATTATCAAAAATGGTAGGAACTATTTCCATATCGTACAAATCATTTGGAGCTGTCTTTTCTCCTCTTTTGGTACGTTTATATCCAACGTTTTCAGCTTCAGCCATACAAATTTTGTAGTCTAAACACTCAGAAACCTTACCAAAAACCCATCGTGTATTATAAAAGCCAAAAATTTCCGTTAGATCTTTATCGATCTTACAATAATTAATTATTTCATCATTATACTTCTCGAGTATTTCTAGTGTTGTAAGATATTTATCCTCACAATTAAAAGAGCTTCCAAGAAATTTTATAATATTATTTTTAGCCATTTCGGAAGTATCTTCCTTTATAGAAGGATATCTGCTCTTCTTTTTACCCTCAATGTAAACTTTCAAATAATTTTCTACTTTAGTTTTAAGTTGACTCCATTGTTTTCCAAATTTGTTCCAAAGGTTATTCCATTCCTCAATTTCAGCTTTGGTTTTTTTCTGGGCAAATAAAAGACTTGTTTTTGTAGATGTATAAGGTTCAAAAGTTAATTGGGGAAGACTAATTACTGCTTTAATTTTAAAAAATTTGTATAAAAATAATCTTATATACTTATTTTCAGTTGTATCGAAAACATTTTCTGGAAGTACAACACCTAATCTACCATTTTCTCTTAATAATTGATACCATCGTTCAATGAACAAATTTTCAGAATTCTTTTTCGAACCAAATAAAAAATTAGAATTTAAATAGCTCTTAGTATCATTATCTAAGTTTACACTAAACGGAGGATTACTTATTACAACATCAAACTGGGCATTCACATCTTTTTCATTATAAAAATTATCAGTTTCATATATTTTAAGATAATTTGGGGCTTTATCCTTAACATAAAATCTAAATGGCACTAATCCATCTTTCACAAAAATATTAGCAGAGCCATCACCATGTAAAATCATATTCACTTTAGCTGCCGTTCCCAAATCAAAATTAATATCAACGCCATAAATAAATTCTCTTGCCCAGTGATTTTCTTTAGAATCTGGGAGGAACAATTCCAAAAATCTTTCTTGCACTTGTCTACTACTACTTATCTTATCAAATTGTTTGTACTTTAATTCTTTAGTAATTATTTTCATGGCTTCAATTAAAAAAGTACCGCTGCCACAAGAAGGATCAATAATATATGGTAGCTGCAAATCATTATTTAATTTATTTATAGAGAGTTGATCAATTTCTAAACCGTATAATAAAAATTTTACAATTTTTGAAGGTGTGAAAAATTGGCCCTTATTTTGTTTAAATCCTTCACGAGTAATTGTTTCAAAAAAATCACCCAAAATATCTTTTCCATCTAACGAGCTTCTTCCTTCTAAAAACGAGTAATTTTCAAGCGTTTGAACTGTAAAAATAAGCTTATTATGCGGAAATTTTTCTTCATTAATTACATATGCTTTTTCGAGTTTTCTCTCATCCGTAATGTTCAACTTTTCATATAAAGCTCTTCTATAAAGCTCATTAATTCTATCAAAGACTTTTTCAGGACTTTCAACATTATCCCCATAACTAAAAATCTGGAAATCATATTCTGAACCGTTTTCTTTTTCGCTTTCATCTTGTATTTTTGATAGAATAATATTTACAAGCGAGTAAAAAATTTCAGTATCACTTGTGCCTCCGCCACCCCATAAAACATTATGTAAATTTTTAGTTAAACCTTCAATTTCATCCCTATTAATAGTTTTTCGAAGGTCGTATTTACTATCTCCCTTTATTAAAGGAGGTTTTTGGGGCTTATTATATCCTGGAGATAATTCATCACTAACTGAAGGGAATCCATCTTTTTCCCAGTCAGAATATTTAGAATATTTTTCATAATCAATAATAATGGCCCGATCTACAATTTGGTTTTCCTTAATATCAATCGTATAGTACACTAAATACTTAACTTCATCTTCAAAACGTGCTAATTTGAAAAGTTGATCTTCAATAAACTCTTTATCATTTTCAAATTTATCTGGAGATTTAGTTTCTATGAAAAAGAATGATTTGCCTTTAGAATCTCTGACAATTATATCTATTCTAGGTTTGCTGGTTTTAGGCCTCCCTATACTATATTCAGTTTCTGTTTCAATTAATTCTGGTTTATAGTCGAGTTTATTTACTAATTCATTAATTAAAAAAGCTCGGGTTACTTCTTCATCTCCACTAATTACCTCAATTTTCCTACTCTGTTTGATTTTATCAGAATAAGTGATTTTACCCTTCTTAAGATCCATATCTACTATGGATATCTTAGATTCATTTAAGGTATTTTCAACTATTTCTTTCCAGCTAGTTTTTTCTTCAAATTCTGGCACTTTTCCACCCTATAATGTAATAGTATGGTTTAATCTAAATAAACATGTTATTAAATATTTTCTATTATATTAATTGAAAACAAAGCAAAAAAAAGTAATAGAATTAAATACCCCCATATTTTAGGATTTTTTAGGTTCATTGTACGTTTCATGTAATTCATTCTCTTTTAACCATACAAATATTCCTGCTCTGACTAATTCATTTCACTAAATAGATAATAAACTTTAAATTAATAATAAAATTTTTATAAACTAGCTCAGATAGAATATTAATTGATGAATATAGATATATGGATTTTATGGGAGGATTTAAAATATCATTTTGTTCAAATTGCGGAACGGAAAATTTAGAAAGCTCAAATTTTTGTTCACGCTGAGGGGTGACATCAAATTTAGAATTAAGAAAAAATACAGGGATTATGTATGTAATTCATACAGAATATATCAAACCTAAATCATTATGAAGGAGGGGAATAATATTTTTATCTTTTGAGTTCAAGTAGTTTTTCCAATTCACATTATCTCTTTTAAATCTTAAAGTGTCTCTAAACCATCTAAATCTTCTTTCCTAACCACATTAACCAATTCATCTTCAGCAAAGGGATGATTAAACTCTAAATGAACTACAAATTCATTATACATCACATCCTGCGGCCCTTTTTTAGTTTTCTCTTTATGAATTAAAGTCTTCGTAATTACCCGGGAGTCATAAGTTCTTATGAAATCACCTATTTAAGAAAATAAGTCCTTTTGAACATCAGTTTTATCCAATTTTTTAATCTCTTCTTCAGCTTTTTTAACCCAGTTCAGTATCCTTTGTGCATCCACAGTTGCCCCATGGGAAGATTTATTATTTCTAGAATATTCTACTATCTGATTAGCTTCTCTGAGATATTTTTTCAAAGCCCTTCTAAATTTTAAAAATTCTTCTAAGGAAAAGACAACTATCTCATCATCTGCCTTGAATACTCCTTGGCGAAAAAATAATAATTCATCTTCAGACATTTCTAGCTTAACTGATTTCATTTACTGATTACCTCACTTACCAATTGCTTTAATTTTGCGAAAAAGCCCTTATTTTCCACTACCTGAAAATCATTAAAATTTCTAAAATCATCCAGCTGCCTTAATAAATTTTCTTTGTCCTTTTTTAATTTCTTTAAGGCCTGGAAAATTTTCTGAAAGTCATCATCACTAATTACATGGACCACATCACCATCTATAAAATGTGCTTTCTCCTCCAGGACCAAGATATATTTTTCAAAATGGTAACTGCGCTACCGCAGCTTCTTATCATAATACTGATACTCTCCCGACAGGCCTTAACACAACTCTTCACCTGATCCCCCATTAATACCGGCCAGTGCTGGCATTTCTGAAAGATGGCTAGGAAGCCTTATTTTTTTCTTGGTTTTCACTTCTGGCCAATTGAAGTCATTAAGAGAAGTTTGCAGATTGAAATTAGATAGAGAATTAACTGTATTCTGGGCCCGGTCCAGTTCTTCACCTATTTTATAAAGTTCCTGTTTTTTATAGCGAACTCTACCTTTGATTATGTCTTTTGATTTATCACAGGATTTTTCAAGATAATACTTTAAACGGAGCATTTCAGTCTGCAATTCTTTCAAAGGAAAAGCAATTACTTCGTCCCCGTAATCAAAAATATTAAGATTATAAGATGTAAGGCCATTTTCTTTCAGTTTCACGATACCATATTTCATACTAATCACCATGAAAATATAAGAAGATCAAATATAATAGAACTTGAGATAGAGCATTTGAAAAGTAAATATTGCCAAAATTGTTAAGAAAATAAAATGTATATTAATTAGAAAAATTTAGAATATAATATATGAGTAAAAATAATGTTCAATTATATTCAAGATTTGAATGCCATAAAACATCCCAAGAATTGATTCCATTAATAAGAAGCGCATCAAATTTAATTAAAGAAAAAAATGGGAAATTATCAGCAACCCCCGCTTATATCTTCGATGACCATTTAAATCTGCTGTATAGTCATTTATTTGAAAAAACTGACTTGGAAAAACGGCTTAAAAATCTTAAAGCTTCTAAACTTTCAATAAAAATATTTGATGTTTTGTACCATCTTCAAAAAGAAAAAGACGAGAATTTATTAAACTCTATGCTTAATTCACTTTCAAAAGAACTTAAAAATATAAAACAAAAGAGCCCAGAAAATTATAGAATAATTTGCCTAACCAATATTAAGAAATTTTCCCATACTGATTTTTTTGAAGGGCGAAAAAAAGAGTTTCAAATTTATAAAAATATTTTGAATATTTTTGATATCAAACCAATCCATCCTAATGATTTTAAAAATAACTTGGAAAATATAGACAAAACTAACGAAAAAAGGATTATAGCCCTACTAAATTATTTCAATTCAGCATCGAGTGAAATAATCGAGATCAACATTAAAGGCAGAGATTTAAAATACATTTATGAAAAAATAAATCAAAAATTAGATTTGCTATTTGGCTTTTTAGCATTTATCAAATGTTCCTTTTGGAGATTCTCATCTATGGGCAATGAACCAATTTATAATCTAGATATTTTATCTCATTTTGTGTTAAATGCACAAGACAATTTAATTTCACCTCGAAATACATTTAATGTTAGACATGAAATCAATTCAAATAAACCAAGATGGATGTTAGAATTAAAAATAAGCGAAAATTATGACAAGTATCAGCACTATATAAAGTTTATAGATGAAAATAAAGATAAAAAAAGTTTGTGGAAACATTTAAATAATTTTCTACAACTTTATCAAAAAGCTTGTAATGAAAATTCATTGGATTACTCTTTTCTTAGATTTTGGATGATTAATGAAAGTATAATTAAAAAAATAAATGGGAAAACAAAGGATATTGAATTAAAAAGGACTATGATAAAAATTCTTAGTACATTTTTTGAATGGCCTGTGGAAAAATTTATTGAGAAAAGAATAGATTTTTTACATGACAAAAGAAATTTATTAGTTCATGAAGGCAATAACCAGATTATCAATGAAGAAGATCGAAATCTTGCTAAATTAATAGCAGATACGTTATTATTCTTTTTTATTGAAAATTATCCTAAATTGAATAACCTAGAAGAATATAAATTTTATCTACAAAATTTAAATAAAAATAAAGATCAAATTGAATCATTTAAAAATATTCTAAACGTCATTTCAAAAGATAATGAATTAGAATAGCTATTCTATTATTCATAAAGTTATGATAGACTAATATAAATAATGAATATTAATTAAAATTTATAGAATATTTTTATGTTCATTTCATTTTATCATTCAATTGTTCCATGATATCCGGATTATCTCTAAGAGCTTTGAAAATAGGTCTTGTTTTAAGCATTTGTTCTTTCATATCATCTTGAAAATTTTCCAGTTCCTCAATACGCTTGAAATCATCTGACTTAATATCTTTAACTTTAACCTGGTCAATGGATAAGTAAGGCAAGGCCTTTAAATACCTATTTTTAAGATCTTTTGGATCCATATACCAGTAAGCCCTATCTACATCAGAAATTTTATGGCCTGCCAGGAAGTCGGCCATTACTTTATCCCCAATTTTATTCATTATGGTTGAAATGAAGTATTTTCTTAGTGAATGGGCTCTCCAAAAACTGTAAGCACCATCTTCTTTCTTAAATCCTGCTTGTAAACCTATTCTTCGAAAGTTGGTGACAATGACATCTCGATCAATTGGTTCCCCATTATTTTTAACAAAAAGAGCAGAATCGCATTTATTAATTCGAATTCGCTTGTTTCGTCCATACATTCTTTCTTTAAGATATAAAATAATCTGAGAGGTTGCTTCAGGAGGTATGAAAGTAATATAACGATAATTTACTTTTTTCCTGACTACATGCAAGGTAATGATTTCCTCGCTTAGTTCATTTTCAGCATCAAAAAGATCATGAATAGAATTTAATTCCTTATTAATTACTTCCCCCGCAGAATCCAGAAATTTTTTTATAGTTAATTTTCGAG